>JBPCOO010000084.1:0-6670 GCA_051000155.1 Solirubrobacterales bacterium
GGTCTCGGCGGGATCAACCACGAGGTCGGCGCCGAGCCGGCGGGCGAGCTCGCGCCGACCCGATGAGAGGTCGCTGGCGATGATCTGGCGCACACCCTCGGCCTTCAGCATCGCGATCACCGCCAGCCCGACGGGGCCGCAGCCGATTACGATCGCGACGTCGCGCTTTCCGACCTCGCCGCGACGGACCGCGTGCAGCCCGACCGCCAGCGGCTCGGTCAGGGCGGAGACCGCCGGGGGGAGACCGTTGGGAACTTCGACCGCGAGCGACTCCTCCACCACCACTCGCTCGGCGTAGGCCCCGGGCGCCAGCTCGGAGAGCCCGATCCCGTGGACTCCTCCCTGGTTGCGGCGCAGGGGGAACGCGACCACGTGGGAGCCAGGCTCCGAGGATTTCCTGCACCCGGGGCCGTGTTCGAGGATCTCGCCGCAGAACTCGTGGCCGAAGACGACCTCTTGATCGGATCGCATCAGGTGCTCGTAGCCCGTTTCCTCGATCACGTCAGCCAGCTCGTCGCAGTGGTGGCGAGCGTGGAGGTCGGAGCCGCAGATGCCGCAGCGGAGGACGTCGAGCAGGAGCTGCCCGCGTCCGGGCCGCACGTCGTCGCGCTCGACCACGCTCAGCTCTGCCTGCTTGCAGACGACCGCCTTCAACTTCGCCTCCATCCCTCGATCCACCACACCCTAACGCGCGGACGGCGCCTCGCCTCGCCGGGTTGAGGGACGGCTATGGGCTCGTGCCCAGCCCGCCGGTGCCCCGGAGCAGCAGCCCGCCGGCGATCAGGGCGACCGCCAGGGCCACCAGGGCCGCGAGCGCCAGGCCGGTGAACGGCAGGCTGCCGCTTGGCTCAGCCGTCTCGGCCGTCGCCGCCACGCCCGAGCTCCCTTCGGTGGTCCCGCCATCGGCACCCGAGCCACCGTTCCCGCCGCCGGCCCCGCCCCCGCCATCGCGACCGCCGCCCCCACCGCCTCCGGAGCCTCCGCCCGATCCGCTTCCCCCTCCGCCGGATCCACCGTCGGCTGCGATCCCCCCGCAGCCTTCGTCCGAGAGCTCGCAGCGCTCCGAGGCGCACTCCTGGCTCTCGGGCGCGCATTGCTCGGTCGAGATGTCGGCCTGGGCGATGATCTGCGCATCGGCTGAGGCCGGGAGCCCTGCCGAGACGAAAGCCAGCGCCGCGAGCGCCGAGACACTGGCGAGCAGGATCGCGACGGCCCCCCGCGAGCCATGGCCCGGAGCGCTCCCGTCGCGAGAGATGGCACGGACGGCGGAGCTGTCGATGACGTGCTCAGGCAGGGTCTTCTTGCCAGGTGAGCTCAATTCGGCGTCCCCCCGAGCGGCGGGCCGAGCGTCTCGACCTCCGGCGTGCCGCTCTCGACCCGGAAGCGCTGAAGGGTCTGGACTGTGCTCTGGGGCTGGAGGACGGTCTGCGGGTTGCGGTAGCTGACCAGCAGCTCCCCTTCGCTTGCCTCGAGGATCCCATATCCCTTGACCTCCTGGTTGGAGTAGACGATGTGGGGGTTGTTGGCGCGCACCGAGGAGTCCGAGAGGTCTGCCAGGATCGCCCGCTCCCGGGGATCCGAAGAGACCCGATCGGCGACCCCGAGCGAGGTGATCGAGCCGCCGACGAACTCGGTCGCTGCGGCCGGGCCGGGCTGCGGCTGGGAGGGCTGACGGCCCGATGGGGTCACCTGGCCGGCGAAGAAGGTATGGATGTCACCGGTGAGGAAGGCGACGTCGGTGATCCCCTCGGCGTTGACGTGGTCGATCAGCTCCTCGCGCTCGGCCTTGTAGCCGTCCCACTGGTCGGGGTTCAGCGGATTGCCGGCCGGTAAGTCCAGGGACATGATCATGACCTGGTTTCCGACCAGCTTCCAGCGCGCCTCCGAGTCCGCTAGGCCGGCCTTCAGCCACTCCTTCTGCGCCTGCCCGAGCAGGGTGCGACCTTCTTCGAAAGCCTCGGGACAGTTGGCGCTGCCGAGCATGTCGCCGCAGGGCTGATCGTCGCGGTACTGGCGCTGGTCGAGCAGGAACAGCTCCGCGGTGCCCCCGAGCCGGAGGCTGCCGTAGATGCGGTCGGCATCGCCGCCGCTTTTGATCCGCGGCATGTGCTCGAAGAACGCCTGATAGCCGTTCCGGCGCCGATCGCCAAAGGGGATGTCCCGCTGCTCGGTCGCCTCGCCCGGCTCGTCGGCCGCGTAGTTGTCCTCGACCTCGTGGTCGTCCCAGATCGCCATCATCGCGTGGTTGGCGCGTACCGCCCGGAGGTCGGCGTCGGAGTGGTAGAGGTTGTACTTGGCGCGATACTCGGGCAGGGTCTCGACCTCGGAGACGCCATCGGCGCCGGTCGGGTCTTGACGCACCTCCATGCCGCCGAAGGTGCGTTCGTAGACGTAGTCGCCGAGGCAGACGACTAGGTCCAGGTCCTCTCTGGCGAGGCCGGCGTGGGCGGTGTAGAAGCCCTCGACGTAGTTCTGGCAGGAGAAGAAGCCGACCCGGACCGGCTGGCAGGAGTCGGCTGGATAGGAGGTGCGAAAGCGCCCGACCTGGCTGTCGTTCTCGGCAGTGGAGAAGCGATAGAAGTACTGCTCGCCGGGATCGAGGCCGGCGAGGCGGGTGTGGACGGTGAAGTCGCGCCCGGCTTCGGCGATCGGCTCGTCGGCGAAGACGACTTTGCCGAACCCGGGATCCCGCGCGACCTCGAGGCTGAGGCGGGTCGAGGCCTCGAGGCCGTCTAGGCGGGTCCAGAGGGTGATCCCGCCGCAGGTCGCCTGCCCGGATGCGACCCCCTGGGCGAACGAGGCGCCATTGCTCTGCGCGAGAGCCCTGCCGTCTATCAGCCGGAAGGGATCGATGGCACAGATCGTCGGCACCGCGGCGGCGGACGTGACGAAGCCGCGACGAGTCGTGGCTGCCATGGGTGGGGGGTCCGCGGACGGGACCAGTTCCCGCCACCGTTCGATTATTCGGGTCTTGGACGGCCGACTCGTTAACGGCTGGTTACCCGGCACCGATCGCGAGCGGCCCCCCTCACAGCTCCTTCACTTCTGCGGGCACTTGGTTTCCTAGCGTGGAGCAACGCCGCGCGAAAACCGAGCGCGGACCACCCTCACCGTCCTGGAAGGGGACCCCACCGATGGATACACCTACTGATCACCGCGCCGACTCCCAGCATCGCCGGAGCGCCCTGCCTCGGGGCGAGTGCTCTCCTGTGGGAGCTCGGCGCGGATTAGTCGACCTCCACTGCCATCTTCTTCCCGGAGTCGATGACGGGCCACCGACTCTGGAGGCGGCTATCCGCCATCTCGCCGGGCACGCCGCCGCCGGAGTCGAAACGGTGATCGCGACACCTCATATCCGGGGGGACTTTCTGACCGATCCGGGCGGCATGCCCGAAGCGGTCGCCGGCCTCGAGCGGGAGGCCCATCAACGAGGCATCCCGATCAGCATCGGATGCGGCGGTGAGCTGGGTCACAGGCTGGCCTCCGCGCTCGGCGACGATCAGCTGCAGACCATCGCCCAGGGGCCCGAAGAGGACCGCTGGCTCTTGTTCGAGCTGCCGTTCACCGGGATTGACGAGGGCGTGATCGAGGCTGCTCGCGACTTGATCGAGCGTGGCTTTGGTCTGTTGATGGCCCATCCCGAGCGGGTCGAGGGCGCATCTCCCGGCGGGCTCCGGGGGCTCCGCGACGATCTCGGCCCGCGCTGCGCCTTCCAGGTGACCGCCGCATCGCTCAGCAGCGACCTGTTTGGCCTCCAGACACGCCGGCTCGCGCTCGAGCTACTTACGGACGGCTTGATCACGGTGATCGCCTCCGACTCTCACGGGGCTCGCTCCAGGGAGAAGCTCGCGAGCACCCATCGCTGGTTGGTCGAGGAGGCGGGCTTCGACTCGCTCGCAGCCGACGCTCTCACCTCTGCCGCTCCGCGGCGCCTGCTGGAGGAGGGGCTGGGTTGGCTCGGCTCCGAGCCGGAGCTGCCCGACCAGCTCGGACGTCCGCTGGTCGGCGCAGCGAGGCTTTCTTGATTGGGCTCCGCTCGCGGGTGCGCCGTCCGGGTCTCGGTCCCAACTCGTTTACAACGCGAGCGGGCTCCGCCTCCATACTCCCGCGGGTGAGAGTTCTCTCACCCCGAAGGCCTTGTGGTCGATCCGATCCGCGATCGCCTCTACGTTGCAGTCACCGATCGCGACCACGTTGCCGTAGTCGATCTCGAGCAGCTCGAGCTACTACGGAAGCTGCCGGTGGGGCGCCCTGCCACCCCGACCGGCAGCCGGCCGGTGAACGTCGAGATCTCGCCCCGGGGTGAGACGCTGTACGTCGCCAACGCCGGCGAGGACGCGGTGGTGGGAATTGCCCTGAGCGCGCGCGGGAGGGGAGTCAACTTCGATGCCAAGCGCCCCTACCCTCTCGCCCGCAACCGCAAGAAGGTTCACCTCTACAACAAGAAGATCAAACGGGCGCGGAAGGCTCGCAAGCGCGCCGAGGGCACCGATCGCGAGCAAGCTGCACGGCGCAAGTTTCTCAAGCGGAAGGAGCGACTGCAGCAGAAGTTCCTGCGCGGTTCGTTGGTGTTCGCCTGCGATGGTCCGACGTTCGATCTCGAAAAGAGCTACGCCCGCTCGGTGTTGAAGCTCGACCGCGAGAAGCTCCAGCGGCTGCGCAAGGCGAGGAAGATCGAGGACAAGAGCCGGCGCCGCAAGCGCAAGGACCAGATCCGAGCGCGCTACCTTCGCGAGGGGCAGGAATTGCGCGATCGCCTCACCGATCTCGACGATTGCAAGATCGAGGGGGCGATCGAAGGGCTGCAGCAATTCGAGACCATCGGGCGGATGCCTACCGCCTCCTACCCGGTCGACGTCGAGGTGACACCCGATGGCGAGCAGTTGATCTGGTTGGCGGCCAGGGGCGTCGGGACCGGGGCCAATCCCGACGATCGGTCGATCAAGGTGCTCCTGATCGGACGCGCCGGGGTTGCCGATCGCCCCACCGATGAGGAGCTACGGGCCTTCACCCCGCGGGCCGATGCGGCGATCATCCCCGGCAATGCGCAGCAACCCCCGCCTGGAACCCCAGTCGTCGGCCCCGGCGGCGGTCCCAGCGAACAGATCAAGTACGTCTTCTACGTGGTCCGCGAGAACCGCACCTACGACCAGATCTTTGGCTCCAATCCGCGCGGCGAGGGCGATCCGGGGCTCCAGGTATTCGACGACAACGGCGTCCCGGGACCGACCGGCGGGGTGACGCCGAACGCCCACGAGCTCTCGCGCCGATTCAGCCTGATGGATCGCGTCTTCGCCAACACCGAGGAGTCGACCGCCGGCCACAAGGTCACCGCCGGTGGCTACGCCAACGACTACCTGTTCCGACGCGAGTTCACCAACCGCGGCCGCAAGGGCGATCCAGACATCTTCCCGATCGGGATTCCGCCGAACGCCTACATCTTCGACCAGGCCGTTCGCGAGGGGGTCGATCAGCGAATCTACGGCGAGCTCGGAGCCCACAACCAGCCATTCGGCGACGATGGTCGGGACACCTACGAGGCGGTTCTCTCCGACACCGACAACGTCTATCCGAGCCAGCTCCAGGGCACCTGTCGGCCGGCGGTCCCGTTCCCCGACGGGACCCCGAACTCGGTCCGCTGCACCGCCGACTCCGGCACGCTTGGCTCGACCGCGGGGCCGCCCACCGCTCAGAGCCGCTTCAACAGCTTCGCCGCTCAGTTCCGTGAGCAGCTCGTCAGCGACACCGTGCCGACCTTCAACTACCTGATCCTCTTCAACGATCACACCGACGGTCGCACCCCCGGCGTCTACACGCCGCGGGCGAACGTCGCCGACAACGACCTCGCGCTCGGGCAGGTGGTCGAGCTGATCAGCCAGTCCGATATCTGGGATGAGTCGGCGATCTTCGTCGTCGAGGATGACTCCCAGGACGGCGCCGACTCTGTCGACGCGCACCGGATCCCGGCCTTCGTCATCTCGCCCTGGGCGAAGTCGGGCGGCCAGGTGATCTCCAACCGCTACGACCAGTATTCGTTTCTGCGGACGATCGAGCTGATCCTGGGGCTGGGTCCGCTCTCGATCAACGACGCTTTGGCCACGCCGCTGTACGATGCGTTCATCTCGGGCGAGGAGCAGCCCGATGTGGAGGGCAGCCGCTACGCGGCGATCCAGCCCGAGATCTCGTTGACCGAGACCAACCCCGAGGGCGGGGCCAACGTCGCGCTCCGCCGGCGGCGGCGGCGCCGAGGAGATCTTCGAGCGTCTCGAAGTGGCCGAGGAAGGGGAGGAGGACGAGGAGCCGGGCTCCGAAGACGGTGAGGAGGGCGAACAGGGGGCGCAAGAGGAGTGCGAGGAAGCCTCCGACGGCTCCGGTTAGCCGCGGTCTAGCCCAGAACCCTCCGGCCGGCCCGGAACCGGCGCAGGGCGGCCGAGCCCCTGGTACGGTCCTCCTCAGAGGAGGTCGATCGCGATCTGGGGCAACCGAGCAAAGACGAGAGGGCAGGGCCTGCTTGCGCTGGCCCTCCTCGTCATGCTCGCGGCGGCGGCCACCGCGCAGGCAACGCACCAGCCGGGCGAGGCCGACGGCCACACCACCTTCGAGCAGACGATCGCCGGCGACGGGACCGCCGACTACGAGGGCTTGAAGGTCGGCCCCGGCGAGGGCTACA
>JBPCOO010000192.1:0-2976 GCA_051000155.1 Solirubrobacterales bacterium
GCGGAGTTGGCAGCCATCATCCGGGCGTCGGCGCCGACCGAGTCGGGACGCTTGCCCAGCACCGCCAGCCGTTCGGGCACGCGGGCCATGCCGAAGCCCTCGCCGACGATCCGCAGCCACAGGTCCCAGTCGTCGGCACCCCTGATCGAGGGATCGAGCGGGCCGGCGGCCTCGAGCGCCTCGCGGGTGACGGTGGTGGCGCAGGTGGTGAGGAAGTTGACCCGCAGGAGCGCCGGCAGAGCCTCCGACGAAGCGATCCGCTCCGGCAACCGCCGGATCGGGCGGGCGAAGCGCTCCAGCGCCGAGCGGGAGCCGACCCGACCGCTGGAGGCATCCAGCACCCAGGCGTCGCAAAAGCCGACCCCGGCGGAGGGATCGGCGGCAAGCGCGGCGCCGACCCGCTCGAGGTAGGTAGGCAGCCAGAGGTCATCGTCGTCGAGGAAGCTGAGGTAGCGCCCTCGCGAGTCTTCGATACCCCGGTTGCGGGCCCCGGCGGTACCGCGGTTGGACTGTCGGATCAACCGCAGGCGTGCGTCGCGCTGGGCCATGCGCTCGACCACCTCGGCGGTCTCATCCTCGGAGCCGTCGTCGACCACCACCAGCTCCAGATCGGAGCGTGACTGCCCGAGGACCGAGCGGAGCGTCAGCGGGATCCGCCCGGCCGACTCGTAGGCGGCGACGATCACGCTGAAGGTGGGGGCGCTCATCCGGGAGTCTGCGGCTCCCTCGCCACGTGGGCGCCTAGCGGTCACTGACGCGGATGACCCCGAGCAGGGGGGCCGCGAGTGGCTCCAGCTCGGTTCGAACCAGCTCGACCTCGGCGGCGGAGGCGCCCTCGGAGGTCGCCAGGACGATGCCCGAGACCGCCGCCGCCACCGGCACCACCTCCGCGCCGGGTCCGATCCTCGGACCATCGACGATCACCAGATCGTGTTCGCTGCGCAGATCCACCAGCAGCTCGCCGATGCGCCGATCGGCCAGCAACGCCGCGGGATTGGCGTGTGGCGCCCCCGCGGGGACCAAGGTGATGCCCTCGCTCGCATCTCGCTCACCGCTGAGCACACGGCGAATCGAGCGGCCATCGGCGCGCCCCTCCAGCAGCTCCGCCAGCCCCGGACTCGGCTCGGCACCGACGCGCGCGGCCAGGGTCGGAGCCGACAGCTCGGCCTCCACCAGGGCCACTCGCAGACCGCTCGCCGTCGCCGCGCGGGCGAGGCCAAGCGCGATCGAGGAGTGCTCCGCCCCGGCGTCGAGCGCGGAGGTCACCAGCCAGGCATCCTGACGACGCTCGCCCCCGGAGAAGCTCAGCCGGGTGAACGGACCCTGGTAGTCGCGCGGATCGGGATCGGAGAGGGAGCCGCGGGAGGGGGTGCCGACGATCGACGCGCCGAAGCCGCGCTCGTAGTCGCGGCGCGAGCGCAGCCGTGGATCGGCTCCCTCCAACAGGACCGCCACGACCACACCGACGATCAGTCCGGCGAAGCCGCCGAGCGCGGCGCTTCGAAGCGGCGAGGCGTTGGCCGTCTCGACCGGGACCTCGGCCCGCTCGACCAACTCGACGTCCCCGGTCTGAAGCAGCTCGAGCGCCCGCAGTTCGGCGAGCTGGTCACGCAGGCGCTCCAGCTCCGCTTGGTCGAGTTCGTCGGGGCCGGGGCCGGCCTCGAGCTCTTCGCGGATCGCCTCGCGAGTGCGCTCGAACGCCTCCCGGTCGGAGCTGCGGCGAAAGTCGATGAAGGCCTCGGCGTAGGCGTTGGCGACGGCAGCCGAGTCCTCGGCGCGCTCGGTGGCGGCGGTGATCTCGACCAGCTCGGGTCCGGCGCCCTCGCGCACCTCGACCCCACCGGCGGCCTCGTCGACCGCGGGGGAGCCCTCCCGCGCGAGCCTCTCGGTCGCCCGCTCGGTGACGATGTCGAGGGAGGCGAGGCCGACGTTGGTGTCGGCGTCGAATAGCTGCTCGCCGCCGAAGAGGTTGGGACGACCCAGTATCTGCTGGTCGAGGCCGCTGTCGCGGAACAGCAGCACCGAGGTGGCCTCATAGCGATCGGGCTTGGCCGCCGTGGCGACGAAGGCGACGGCGGCGAAAAGCAGGCCGAGGCCGACGATCAGCACCAGGCGGCGGCGAAGCATCGCCCCGAAGGCGCCGAGATCGTATGTCTGCTCACGCTCGTCCATCGGTGGGTCCCACTACCGCGGGGGGGCTCCGATCGTAGCCGTGGCGGGGATGCCGACTTCGATCGAGGTGGGAGTGGGGCGGTAGCTCTCATCTCGGGTTCCGCCACGGATCTCCCCGTGCTCGCAGCGGCCACGTTCGCCCCGAGCCGCGAGGATCGAGACCATCATCAGCACGGGCACCATCAGCTCGGGATGGCGGAAGACGTTGTTGACAAGCGCGATCGCCGCGATTCCGAGCAGGGCGGCGACGTAGAAGCGCTCCTCGGTGCTCCGGCCCCCGGGCGGCGGGCGGATCGCTCCCACCAGCAACGCGGTCAGCGCCACCAGCACCACCAGCGCGGCGATTCCACCCTCGGCGAAGGTGAGGATCCAACTGTTGTGGGGGAGGACGCCGGTGTCGCCGAGCGGGGTCTGCCGGTAGCGGCGGACGTCGTCGATGTCGCGGATGATCTCCCTCTCCCCGACGCCGGTGAGGGGGTCGTCGAGGGCGATCCGGATCCCCGAGAGCCAGGTCGCCGGCCGGTCGAAAGACTGGACGGCGTCGGCGCTCAGCCGCGAGGTCCAGAGGTCCCCCGCCGGAGTCAGCAGCGAGCCCAGCGCGAGCGCGAGCGCAGCCGCGACTATCGGCAGTGCCCGGCGACGGAAGCGGGGCTCGGCGACGAGCATGTAGATACCGCCGATCACGACCCCGATCAGGGCGCTGCGGGCGACCGCCCCGACGATGATCACCGCCGCGGCACCGATCGTCACCGCCCCGACGGCGCGGGTCATCCGCGGGCCGGAGAGCCGCGGGGCCCCGGCAGA
>JBPCOO010000271.1:0-5212 GCA_051000155.1 Solirubrobacterales bacterium
GAGCGCCAGAGGGTCGAGATCCGCTCCTACGGGCTTGTCCTCGACAAGCTCGAGCGGCGGCTCTTCCGAATCGATCGCTGGCGCCTCCCCGTCCCCTACGGGGTGCCGCTACGGAGCTTCGGCTATCTGTTCTGCGCCCTCGGGGTATTGCTGGTCCTGGCGAGGCTGCCGGTGGTGGGAGATCTCTTGGCGATGCTTCCCGATCCGATCAGGTTCATGGTGATACCCGTGCTGGTCGCCTGGTCGATGACCTCACTCGAGATCGACGGACGCCCGCCCCACCGGCTCGCCCTGGCGGCACTCATGTACAAGGTGCGCCCTCGCCACTACGCGGGCCTCCGGAGCTGTCCTGCTCCGGGCAGCCGCATCGTCCCCGTCGACTCATTGGCATTGGCCGCCACACCGGAGGCCGGCTGCTACCGGGCGGGCAGGGTCCGGGGCCCGGCGCGGGTATTGCTCCGCTATCCCTGCCGGATCGAGCCGCGGGGTGGAGTGTTCGGTCGCCTGCGTGGAGCCGAGGAGGCGCTCGGGTCTGCGAAGGAGCTGCGGATCAGCTCGCGGGCGGGCATGCGGCCGATGCTCGAGGGCAGATTGGTCAGCCTGCCGAAGGGGCGAGCGCTGGTCTTCGAGGAGCCTCAGCCGACCGAGGCCGGAGCGCGATGAGGCCGACCCACTACTTCGCCTGGGAGAACATCGTCTTCGGGCGGGACGCAAGCGATGCCTGGGCCCTCTTTACGATCGCCGGCGAAAGCTACGCGGGGCTCTCCGAAGCGGGCAAGATCGAGCTCAAGGACCGGCTCGAGAGCCTCGCCTACAGGCTCGAAGCCGACTTCCAGCTGATCCGCCTAGCGCGCGAGTGGAGCGCCGATGCCTACGTTCAGCGGGCGCTCGGCACCCTCGATCCCGCCCATGGCCATCGCGGCCGCTTCGGTGACCTATTGGCCGAGCACCGCACCCGGCTGGCGGGGCGGCGGGCGATCCGCCCCCGGATCTATCTGGCGGTAAAGCTCGGAGCTCGGCCGCAGGAGGGCGGCGGGCCCGAAGCGGTGGTGCGGATGCTCTTGGACCGGATCCGCCAGCGAGGCGGCCTCGACGATCCAAGGCGCCTCGGCCAAGAGCGACTTACCCAGCTGCGGCGGCTCGAGGAGAAGGTCCACGACCGCCTCTGGAGCTACATCGACTGCGAGCGGGCCGGTAGCGATGATCTCGCCTACATCGTCCGCTCCTCCTACCTGCGGGGTGTCGGTGAGCCCCAGATCGAGCCCGCCTGGCAGCCCCAGGCGCTGAGCTTCGTCGACGAGAGCGATGCCGCTGACGAGCAGCACGGCTTCTTCGAGCCCTTCGGCCACGACCTGATCCGCCTCCACGACTCCTATCTCGAGCTTGGCGCGCGCTCGCTTCGCGTCGAGACCGAGGATGGGGTCTCCCACCAGGCGATGCTGGTGGTGGGCACACTGCCCGAGCGGACGGTCTTTCCCGGGCCCCAGGCGGAGCTCCTGTTCAGCCCCTTCGAGGAGGCGGGGTTCCCGGTCGATGTCACCTTCAGCTGCGAGTGGGTCGGTAACCGGGCGGCGCTGAACCTCGCCCGCAAGCGGAAGATCGATGCCGACCAGATCGCCTTCGAGGAGTCCGTCGGCGAGCATGGGCCATCGGCCGATGCCGCCGAGCGGCCCCACCAGGCCCGAGAGCTCGAAGCGCGGCTGAGCGGCTCCGATCAGCCGCCGCTCCTTCGCAGCGCGGTCACGATCGCCGTCGCCGGCGAGAGCACTGAACAGCTCGAGGAGCGGGTCGAGAGGCTCCGGGGAAACTTTGGCCACATCCCCCTCCACCGGCCGATGGGCGAGCAGCATCGCCTGTTCCTGGGGATGTTGCCGGCGCAGCGCTTCCGGGTCCGCGACTACATGGCCCACCTTCTACCCGAGCAATGGGGCGGGATGGTCGGGGTGGCCCTCAACCACGCGGGCTCGGAGGTCGGCCCCTACATCGGCTACACACTCAGCGGCGCCCGCAACCCGATCCAGTTCGACCTGGCGGAGGCGCCGCGGCGCTCGCGTCCACCGACCTGCCTGCTCACCGGCTCGCTCGGCTCGGGCAAGACCCTCAGCATGGAGGCGCTCCTCTATGCGGCCTACCTGCAGGGCTCGCGGATCGCGCTGGCGGACCCGAAGGGCGATCACGCCTTCGGCGCGCTGCCGGGAGTGGCTGAGGATCTCCGCGAGATCCAGCTGACCGACGACGAGCGCTACCGCGGACTCCTGGATCCGATGCGGATCGGCGGGGAGGCACGCGCCGATGCCACCTACGCCTTCTTGGCCGCGATCCTGCCCGAGCTCCGGCCCGAGTGGGGAACCGAGCTCAAGCTGGCGATCGACCGCACCTCCCAGAAGGGCGGCCGTAGCTGCGGCGAGGTCCTCGCCGAGCTGCAGGCCGAAGACAATGAGGCGGCGCGCGCCCTGGCCAGGGCGATCGATATCCATGCCTCCTCCGGCCTCGCCCGCCTGGGCTTCGCCAACCCCGACACGGTCGGCCTTGAGATCGGCGCCGAGCAGGTGGTGACGATCGGGATCCGCAACCTGGCGCTGCCCCTGCCGGGAACCGCACGCTCGGAGATGAGCGAGCAGGAGCGCTTGGGGCAGGCGCTCCTGCGGCTGCTGACGGCATACCTCATGCGCCTGGTCGCCGAGGACCCTGCTCGCCACGGTGCGGTTGGGCTCGACGAGGCCTGGGTGCTGACCGCCGATCAGGCGGGGCGGACCATGCTCGAGCGGCTCGCCCGTCTCGGCCGCTCCCAGAATGCGACCTTGCTCCTGGCCTCACAGATGCTCGGCGACGCCGAGGAGCTCGAGCCGCTGGTCGGAGCGCACTTCGCCTTCGGGGTGGAAACCGACTCGGAGGCACGGAAGGCATTGCGTTTGCTTCGGCTCGACGAGAACGATCCGGCGATGGTCGAGCGCTTGATCAAATACCGGCAGGGCCGCTGCTTCTTCCGCGATTTTGACGGCCGAGTCGTCTCGATGCGGATGGATCCCGGTGAGGAGTTGCTCGAGGCACTCGACACGACCCCCGGTGGGGTGGCGCCTTCGAAGGCTTCGGGCGAGTTGAACGAGGATCTGACCGGCGAGGTGGGGGAGCAGCGTCTGGGCGGCCGCAGCGGCGCATCAGCGGCCGAGTTCGGCGATGAGCCGCTCTAGGAGGCTCGGCCTCTCGCTGGCCGTCTGTGCAGCGGTTGCGCTGGCGCTTGGCGCGGGCAAGGGGTGGGCGCAAAAGATCGAGGACTCCGGTGGAGGCGTCCTTCCTCCCGCGCCGATCGAGGACGCTGCCAGCAAGGCGAAGGAGAAGGACAAGCGCCACGACGATCGCCGTCCCGGCGGCCGCGGGACCAGAAGGGATGACCGGCGGGGAGGGGGGAGGGGGGGACCGGCGGTTCCGATCGGTGGGGGGGACCGGAAGGTCAACGGGCAGATCGACGCCCTGGGGCTGCTCGGGATCGGCAACCCGCTCTGCGACCAGCGGGGCGAGATCCAGCGCGAGCGGGTGCGGGCCTCCTGCAAGGCGACCGGCGCTCCGGAGGGGCGGTATCCGACCTCCAACTACGCACTCGACGTCAACATCGAGACCAGCCACGACAACTCATTTCTGCCCGATACCCCGGATCTGACGGGGACCTTCCTCAGCATCATCGCCACCCTGGTCAACGCGCTCTGGACCGGGATGCTCTTTTTGCTGAAGATCGTCTTCGCGGTGCTGGGTTGGGCCTTCTCGCTGAACCCCTTCGGCGATGGCACCGGGTCGATGGGAACGATCCAACGGGGAACCAAGAACCTCTATTCGGCGCTCTCGTCTCCGTGGATCCTGACCCTGATGGTGGTGGTGGGAGCGATCACCGCCTACCGCGGTCTGATTCAGCGGGACGTCGGCGGCGCGATCGCAGGCACCCTCGGCTCGGTGGCGCTGATGTTGGTCGCCGCATGGGTCGCTCTCGCCCCCCAGCAGAACGTCGGCCAGCTCGCTCGGGTCTCCAACGATCTCGCCCTCGCCGGGATCTCGGCGCCGAAGGGCGATACCGGCCGTCCGATCGGGAGCTTTGCGGAGTCGCTCGGGACCCTCTGGGATGCCACCGTCACCACGCCGTTCATCTCGTTGAACTTCTCCGATTCCGAATGGGCCCTGGCGGAGCCGACCGCCGATGCGGTCGAGGCCGCAAGCTCGGGCCTCTGCGGCGACGTCAGCGTGCTCGATCAGGCGAAGGCATGCGCGGCGCTGCGCGAGCAGACCCCGAAGACGAACGCGGATCTCTACCTCCGCAGCTCGCCGAAGTCGGTCCCCCGGACGGCGCTCTGGGAGCTGAACTACATCGAGGGAGAGGCGCGCTCGGCTGTTGCGATCCAGGGCAAGGAGGGAGCGCTGACCAGGATCCCGCTGCTGGGGGTGATCCTCCTCGGTCTGCTCGGGATCCTGGCGCTGCTGGGCTGGCTGGCGATGCGCCTGTTCATCCAGAGCTCGGTTGCGGTGGTGCTGGTGGTGGCTGCGCCGCTGGCGCTCTTTTTACCCGCCTTTGGCGAGGGCGGTCGCAAGGCCTTCACCAATTGGGGGCAGACC
Source organism: Solirubrobacterales bacterium (assembly GCA_051000155.1). Lineage (GTDB taxonomy): Bacteria > Actinomycetota > Thermoleophilia > Solirubrobacterales > 70-9 > CAXMST01. Next base: position 4,600 of record JBPCOO010000271.1, read on the forward strand.
CTGATCGGGGCCCTGATCGCCAAGGTCGTCTACGCGGCGATGCTGGCACTGGTGATCCTCGGTGCCGCGGTGATGCGGAAGATCAGCGACGCCGAGACGCTCGGGTTCCTTCTGACCTCGGCCTTCTACTGGGCGGTATTCCTCAAGCGCACCGAGCTGGTCGGCTGGATCTCGGTCAGCCGCGATGGCAGCGAGAACACCGGTGGCGTCGGCCGTCTCGGCAGCCTCTACATGGCGACCAAGCTCGGAGAGCGCGCGATCGGCGCGGTCTCAGGAGGGCGTGGCGGCGGCGAGCGGAACTCCCGCGGCGGCCGGGCGAGGGATCTCGCCCAAGGGGCTGCGGCAAGCCTTGAGCAGGGCACCGTTGATGCCGCATCCGAGCAGCTCGGCGCAAGGGCCGAGCAGCTTGCGAACTCCGAGTATGCGAGCGCGGCAGAGCAGGCCGCCCGGATCCCCGAGCTCGAGCGGCAGGTGGCGGATGTCGATACCCACCCCGACCTCGCCTCCTACGAGACAGAGGTTGAGCGGGGAACTCCGCCGGCGCGGGCGGCTGAGCTTCATCCCGACGGCGCGCAACTCGCCGGCCGAAGGGCGGAGCTCGTCACCGAGATCG
>JBPCOO010000323.1:0-2599 GCA_051000155.1 Solirubrobacterales bacterium
GTCCATCATCCCCATCGGCACGTGTCCGAACAGCTCCTCGTAGAGCTGGTTGCCGTCGACCATCCGCACCGGCAGGTCGATCAGAGCCTCGGCCACCTCGCTGTAGCTCGCGCCCCTGTCGTCGGCCTCCATCGACGGCCCTCCGCGAACGACCAACTCGATTCCAGACCCTTCAATCACCGCTCTCAGGGTCTCCGTCTCAGGCCCCCCGGCGGGATCGGTGCTCCGACCGCGGGTATCCAGCCATCCGACCAGCTCAAACTCATCGATGCCCGTCTCGGCCATCTCCTGACGCAGGCCGAAGGCGAAGCTGGCGTCATCGAGGACGGCTACCCGGACCGGAGCGCCACGCAGATACGCGCGCGCGCCCACCTCGATCGCCACCCCGACGGCGATCGCAACCGGAATCCCCAGCAGCATCTCGCTGACGAACTGATCGGATTCCTCCGGGGGGATGACGAGAACGACACCGATTGCGGCGAGGCCCACCAGAGCTGGCATTGCCGCGAGCAAGAAGCGGGTGACGCCCATCAGCGAGAGCGGGTAGGCGATCGCGGATCTCATTCCACCCGCCAGCAGAATCAGCCCGCCCGCGAGCACCAGAGCAGGTCCCGGATGACTGTTGACGGCAACGACCAGGGCGGCGGTGAGCGGAGCGACGTAGACGCGTGCGGTGTCAAGGCTGCGGCGGCGACCGAACGACGTCGCCATCCCCCGGCGGCGCAACGACCGGACCCGGGCGGCACGGGAAGGTTCATCCAGGGCCTGCGGCGCCGCCGGATTCGTCCGTAAGCGTTGGACGCGCTTTCTGCGCTCGTCCCTCGATTTTCTCAATGCCATCGCCAGCTCTCCCCGTCGGGCTTGGACAACGGAGAGTACGTGCGAGGGGCCGGTGGCGCCAACCCGCTCGAACGGGCGCGGGCGAAGGCTCGCCCTGGGCGGGATCCGCCTGGTCGGGTTCCGGCACCCCTCCAGCCTCGTCGGCGGTGGTGGCGATCGTCTGCAGCCCGCCGCCGGACTATCCGCTGCCGGATCCTGGATCTCGAACGGTTCATTAAACTCCGATTATGCCCCATTGGGCCGCCGCTAACATCACCTCTCCGGTGAGTGGCAAGCGCGTTGACATCGAGATCTCCGACGGGGTGGCCGAGGTGACGATGACGCGAGCCGAAAAGCACAACGGCCTCGACTACGCAATGTTCGAGGCTTTGGGCGAGGCGATCGACCAGATCGCGGCCGACCGTTCGGTCCGCACGGTCGTCCTCGGCGGCGCCGGACCGAGCTTTTGCGCAGGCCTGGATTTCGCAGCGTTCATCGCCGAAGGGCGCCCGATCGAGGAGATGTTCGCCCGGCGCGAAGGCGAACCCGCCAACTTCGCCCAGCGTGCCGCTGCGGGCTGGGGTCTGATGCCGCAACCGGTGATCGCGGCGATCTCGGGCAATTGCCTCGGCGGCGGCTGCCAGATCGCCCTCGGGGCGGACCTCAGGATCGCCGGGAGCGATCTGCGGATGTCGGTGCTGGAGATCAAGTGGGGCCTGATCCCGGACATGGGCATCACCCGTGCTCTACCGCGCCTGGTCGGGGTCGACGTCGCTAAGTTGCTCACCTGGACCGGCAGGACGCTCCCGGCGGACGAGGCCCTCCACTACGGGCTGGTGACCGAGATCGCTGACGATCCGCGGGCGCGAGCCCGTGAGCTGGCCGCCGAGATCGCTACGAAGTCTCCCGACGCGATCCGCCGCGCCAAGCGCCTCTACGACGAAGCCTGGACAACCGACGCCACTACCTCGCTGGCCTTGGAGGAGGAGCTGCAACGCGAGTTGCTCAACTCGCCCAACCAGATAGAGGCGGTCCGAGCGGCGCTCAGCGGCGAGGCCGGCGCGTTCGAGGACTGAGGTTCGGGCTTGGCCGGGCCGAGGGTGCGGTCGGTCCGAACCATCGAGGTCGCACTTCGACACCCTGGCGGTGTTCAACTGCAACCTCGAGCTGCCGGACGGGCCGCGGCGGGAACGGGGGACCGACGCGACATCCGTAGGTGTCCATACTCTGGCGGCATGGCACGAGAGGGCGGGCCCGTGGCTCAGCTTCGCAGGATCGCCGACGCGGTCGAGGTCCTTCCGGAGGTTCACGAGCACCTGCGCCAACTCGATCTCCACGTGACCGAGATGAGCGCCGAGGTGACCAGGATACGGGAAGGCGTCGAGGGACTCGGCGGCTCGGTCGAGGCGGTCAACTCCGGCGTCGGCGACCTCGACGATCAGTTCACTGGCATGCGCCGCCAGATCGGCGGCCTCGACCTCCACCTGGCCCAGGTGAAGAAGATGCTCGCGCCGCTCCAGGCCCTGTCCGGAATCGGGAAGCTCGGCAACCGCTTGCGAGGATGACTTCAGAACGCTCTTGCTTACAACCACTCACTGTCGAGGCGGCGGACCAGGGCCTCGGCGAGACGAATCCCCCGGGCGAGGGTGCCGCAGTCCACGTTGCCGGGGGTGTCGGTCGGCCAGTGGTAGTTGGAGGGCTGTTTGAGGTCGGTGCAGGAGGCCATCGAGATGCACTGGTAGTCGGCGTTGAGCGGAAAGACGCCATCGGTGGCGTTTCG
>JBPCOO010000364.1:0-3700 GCA_051000155.1 Solirubrobacterales bacterium
CCCGCAGCTCGCTCGCGAGGTCCTCCAACTCCGCGTCGAGGGCACCGAGCCGATCGGCCAGCCGGTCGAGCTGCGGGTCGGAGCCCGCGGCCCGGCGGGTGGCGGCGTCGGCCGCGGCGATCGCCGCACGGGCGCCGGGCTCATCATCGGTGGGCGCGATCGCGCCGAGCGCCTCAACGGCGGCCCGGCGGAGCCCGTCGACCGCTGCCAGCCGGTCGCGCTCGGTGACCAGCTCGATGTGCTCGGCGGCACTGGGGTCGAGCTGGTCGATCTCCTCCAACTCGAAGCTGAGCAGGTCGACGTCACGGGCGCGAGCGGCGTCGATCCCGCGCAGGGAGTCCAGCTCCCCCTCGAGCGTGCCGACCTCGCGGTGCGCCTCCACGTAGCGCTCTCGCAGCTCGAGATGGCCCTCGCCCGCGAAGGAGTCGAGGATCTGACCCTGGACCGAGGCGAGCGTGAGCTTGCGGTGGGTGTGCTGGCCGTAGAAGGAGATCAACTCCGCCCCCAGCAGCTTCAGGTCCGCGGCCGAGGCGGCACGGCCGGCGACGAACGCGCTCGAGCGCCCGGCAGCCGACAGGCGCCGAGCGAGCACCACCTCGTCCTCCCCGGGGGGGACCCGGTCGAGCAGCTCGCTCAAACCCTCCCGCTGCCGCAGCTCCGCGGGCAGGTCGAAGCACCCCTCCACCCAAGCCTCCGGGGCGCCCGGACGGACGATGCCGCTACGGGGCTTGCCTCCCAGGAGCAGATCGAGCGAGTGCGCGAGCACGGTCTTTCCCGCACCGGTTTCCCCGGTAATCGCATTCAAACCCTCGCCGAAGCGCAACTCCGCCCGCTCGATCAAGAGCAGGTTCTCGATCCTCAACTCGCGAATCATGATTCCTCGCTCATATAAGCAACGAGAGGGGACGGATTCGCCCCCGGCGACACTCAGGTAGCCCGTGGCGTCAGCCTCGCGCGGCGCCATCCCCGGCCTACGGGCGGACGGAGCCGGGGCCTTTACCACCGGCCCCCGCCACCCACCGCCGGCGCTCACCCCGCGAGCTGGCCGAACTTCTCCCGGATGCGGCGGTAGAAATTGGCGCCCGGAAGTTGGGCGAGTGCGGCGACGCCATCGACGAAGCGGACCTCGATCTCATCGCCCGGTCCCAGATTCCCCACCGGAACCCCGTCGAGGGCGACATCGGCGGAGTCGATCTCCCCGAGGTTGTGGACGTGAAGGACGTCATCGGGCGCGACCACCAGCGCCCTCGCGGTGAGGGTATGGGGCGCGATGAAGCTGACCGCGTAGCCGGCCACGCCCCAGGCCAGAATCGGCCCGCCGTTGGCGAGGTTGTAGCCGGTGGAGCCGACCGGGGTGGCCGCGACCAGCCCGTCGCAGCGAACGTGCCCGACCTCCCTTCCCCCGAGCCGGTAGGAGAGCTCGGCCACCCGCTTGTGGGGCCGGCGGGCGAAGGTGACGTCGTTGAAGGCGAGCCCCCGGAAGCCGCCGATGTCCACCTGGAGACCGGGCAGGGAGAGCACCTCGAACTCACCCTCGAGCGCCGCCACCAGCGCCCGGTCGAGGGCGTCCTCCTCGCTCGCGGCCAAGAAGCCGATGGTGCCGTAGTTGATCCCGAAGGTTGGGACGCCGGTGCCGGTGTAGCGGCGAAGCGACCGCAGGATGGTGCCGTCACCGCCGAGGGCGAGGCTCAGGTCCACGTCAGCCGGGAGCTCGTCGGCGATCCGCAGTCCCTCGAGTGCGGAGTCGATCGCGCCGGTTTCCTCGAGGGTGCTGACCAGCTCGACCCCCGCGGCCCGCGCCGCCGCCACCGCCGTCTCGATCGCCTTGCCGGTGTCGGCCGGAGCCGCGTGTGAGAGCAGAGCCGCCCTCGAGTGGACGCCGTTGGTGCCGTCGCCAATGGCGATCTCCACGCTCATCGCAGCGCCGCCTCGATCAGGCGCGCGGTCTCACTCCGGTCGTGGGTCGCCTCAGCGTCGGTGCGACGGACGCCGCCGGATGACGTTTCGGCGTCGGTCCGACCGAGCAAGACGAAGACCTCGCGGTTGCCCTTCGGCCCCGGCAGGCCCGCAGGGGCCGCGCCCACCAATCCCAAGCCCAGCCTCGCCGCAGCCTCCACCACCGAGCTGACCGCATCGCGACGATCGGCCAGATCGCGGACTACGCCGCCGCGACCGACCCGATCTACTCCGAGCTCGAACTGGGGCTTGACCATCGCCAGCATCTTGCCGTCTTCGGCCAGACACCGCGCAACCGGCTCGATGATCTTGGTAAGCGAGATGAAGGAGACGTCAATCGTCGCCAGCTCGGCCGGCGGGATCCGCGCGGGGTCGAGCGCGCGAGCATTGGTCCGCTCGAGTGAGGTCACCCGCGGGTCGTTGCGGAGTCCCCAGTCGAGCTGTCCGCGGCCGACATCGACCGCTCGGACCGAGGCGGCTCCACGCTGGAGGAGGCAATCGGTGAAGCCACCGGTGGAGGCGCCGACGTCGAGGCACGCGAGCCCCTCGACGTCGAGCTCGAGCTGCTCGAGCGCCGCCTCGAGCTTGTGCCCGCCGCGGGAGACGTAACGGCGTCCCTGCTCGAGCTGGATCTCCGATCCGGGCTCGACCGGTTGGGAGGGCTTGGACGCGCGCTCGCCGCCACGCCCGAGCCGGACCTGTCCTGCGCGGATAGCGGCGGCGGCGGCGCTTCGAGAGGGGGTCAAACCGCGGTCGGCCATTTCGATGTCAAGGCGGATGGTTGGCATTCCCCCTCACGGTAGTCGGCAGGGACCCCGAGGGGGCGCTGCGACCGTCCTCGGTCGACTGTGACCAGAATCACAGTACGCACGCACGTGCTGGGTATCCGCTTTAGTCCAGTAGACCCCAGATGTGGTTTCAGGCCCTTGGCGTTCCTCGCCGGCCACCGGTGCCGCCAATGATGCGCTTGAGCGGAATCGGTTCAGTGCGAACCGACTCCTCAAGCAGCCGAAAGAACAGCAACCCGCGGTGCTTGGATTGCCGCCGGTTGAAGCGGAAGACGAACTCATCGAGGTAGTAGTCGAGCTGGTGGGGTGAGACGGAGCCCTGGTGGGTGCCGAACAGCCAGCGCTTTAGCAGCGTGATCGCTCGGTGGACGTGAGGAAGGTGGACGGAGGCTGGTTGCTCAGAGTGGCTCACGTTGGTCTGCTCGAGCCCAAAGCCGTTCTCCTCGAGGACTGCATAGTGAATCCATCCATCGGTTCGGATCGTCGAGCCCGCTGCGATCGCCTCAGCCGCGAAATCGGCGATAGCGGCCTTCGTGACCCCGTCGGCAAGCCGACTCATCCGTAGCCTTCCGGCCCGCTCCGACCCACCGCCACCCCGCACCTCGACTGCCACCACCACCGGTGGCTTTTTCTCAAACTGTCCGCCTGGCATGCCGGTTTCGCGGCCGCCGACGAAAGCCTCATCGAGTTCAACGAGACCGCCGAGCAGGTCCCTGCCCGGTCGGACCATCGCCCGTCTGAGCTTGTGGAGATGGGCCCAGGCGGTTTCATAGGAGCCGAGCCCCATTAGCTGCTGGAAGCCCTTTGCGCTCATTCCCTGCTTTTGACCGACCAGCTGCCAAATCGCAGCGAACCAGTTGAGAAGCGAAGTGCGGGTGCCGGCAAAGATCGTGCCGGCGCTCAGCGAGGTTTGTCGCCCGCACCCCTCACAGACCCAGAGCGAGCGCTTGGTCTTC
>JBPCOO010000370.1:0-6327 GCA_051000155.1 Solirubrobacterales bacterium
TGGTGTCGTAGACGCGCTCCCGCAGCTCGGTCGGGTCGTAGGCGACCGTGATCGCATGCAGGTCGACGATGCAGTAGATGGCCTCCTCGCGGCGCGATGCGCCCTCCTGCCCCTCGACGTACTGGCGAATCGCCCCGATGTAGTTGCCGAGGTGCTTGCGCCCGGTTGGCTGGATCCCGCTGAAGATTCTGCGTTCGCTCATCGGCTGGAAATCTAGATGCCGCGGCTCAGGCGCCGTCCCCCGGTCCTTCCCGCCCGTCCTGCTTCGCCATCACCGAGGCGATCATCTCGACCACCTCGGGATCGGCCTTCTCCACCGAGCCGGAATCGTGGGGCGGGTCGGGGTCGTACTCGATCGCGAGCTGGGTCGCCTTGGCGAGGTCCTGGCCGCCGATCTCCTCGACCAGCCGCAGGGCCATGTCGATCCCGGCGGAAACTCCCGCCGCGGTAACGATCTTCCCCTGGAAGACGACCCGCTCTGCTACGGGGTTCGCCCCCAGCTCCGCGAGCTGATCGCGGGCCGCCCAATGGGTTGTAGCGTCGAGGCCGTCGAGCAGCCCGGCCGCGGCCAGCAGCAGCGACCCGGTGCAGACCGAGGTGGTCCAGGTGGTGGTCTCGTGGATCGCGCAGATCCACTGCGCGTAGGGTCCAGCAGCGTCCAGAAGCTTGCGGCTTCCGATGCCGCCGGGAACCACCAGGACGTCGGCCTCCTCGACCTGGTCGAAGCTCCGGTCAGCCGCCAGCCCGACCGCACCCGAGTCAGTCCGGTAGATCCTCGCCTCCACCCCACAGAAGACGACCCCGGCCTCCGGCACGCTCCGCAACACCTCGTACGGCCCGATCGCATCCAGCGCGGTGAATCCGTCGAAGAGCGGGATGGCGATGGTCGTCGGTCGGCTCACCGATCCATTGTTGCGCCTTCGGGCGCGTCATCCGCTCCGGCCGCATGGCTCGCTTCCACGCCGGGGGCGCCCGCAAACGGATCGTCAGGGAGCTCGGGCTCCCATCGCTGGCGCCGACTGAGGCGGAGCAACCCGAAAGCGACGAACCCGCCGAGTCCAACCAAGAGCATCGTGGCCAGCGCCCAATCGCCGCGAGTGAACCCACCGCCGACGTCATCCGGTGGCCCGCCGGCCGCGACGGCCGCATTGGCGCGCGGATCGCTCACCTTCCAGGTCGAGGTGTCCATCTCCGCCACCAGCTTGTCCCGCCGATTGGCGATCGAGATCTTCCCCGCGGGGTCCAGCTCCATCGCGGCACCGGCCATGTTCTTGCCTGCCAGGTGATCGAGCCCGACGCAGACCGAGGTCCCTTCGACCGTGTCGAGCGCGTGCACGAACGGGAGTTCGCGATTGCCGTCGTAGAGCGTGTACTCCCAGCGACCGCTTGGGCCGGTAGCTCGCGTCTGGGGAAAACCGCGCATCGCGATCTCGGTGACGGAGCTGTCGAGCACCTTCGACATCTCACCGCTGATCGTCTCGTAGCTGATCACCTCATAGCGGCTCGGATCGCGGCGGTTGAAGTAATGGATCAGGTAGATGATCGAGCCGTCGGGGGAGATCGCGTCAAAGCTGTAGTCGCCGCGGAGATCGATCTCCTTGATCTTGCGCAAGCGGTCGGTGGAGGTGCCGATGACGGCGAAGCGGGTCTCGCGCCGGGGAAACGACCGCCGCGGCTCGATCAGCACCAGGGTCTTACCATCGGCGGAGAGGCCGGAGGTGGTCCCGTCCCAGGCGATCCCCGGCACGGCCAAGGTACCTCTGAGCTGGAGCTGTCGGAGGCGCTCGCCTTCGCCTTCGCCGTTGACCCCGATCAAGTCCGTGCTCCCCTCCTCCGGCATCGCGAAGTAGCTGGCCATGCCGTCTGAGGAGGTGATCCCGGTCCGGGTGGTGTCGAGGCTGATGACCGGCAAGCCGTCGGCGCTCGCTGCCGTGGGGGCCAGCGCCAGCATCAACAGCGTCGCGGCCAAGATCCATCCCCTTTTCACCACCAACATTGAGGACCCCATTCCAACCACCGTTCCTTCCGACGTCAGCTCGACTCTCACCCCATCTACGGCCACGGCCCCGCCGGAGGTCCCGAGGTTCTCGCGGGCGCCGGGACCTCCACGCCCGCCTCGCCCGTATAGGGGGTGATGGGCGCCACCGCCACAGCCCCGCCTGCGCACCCCGGTCCACTGAGAGGACAATGCGAATGGATGGAGGCGCGGTCGATACCGATCGGCAGACCGCAGGGTCGAGGTGGAGACCCGCAGATCTCCCGCTGGCGGGAGTCGCGGCTGATCCGAGCGGCAAGGCGCGGCGACGAGCGCGCTCTCGAGACGCTGTTCGACGCCCACTGGACCCGCTCGCACCGGACTGCCTATCTCGTCTGCCGTGATGCCGCGGCCGCCGAGGACATCGCCCAGGAGGCCTTCCTGGCGGCGATCAGACGGCTCGACCGCTTCGACTACCGGCGGCCTTTCGCTCCCTGGTTGCACCGGATCGTCGTCAACCGGGCGATCGACCATGCCCGGGCGGCGAAGCTCCGAGGCCGACCGACCGACCCGATCGAGTTGAACGCGACCGTCGCTGACGCGGGCGACGGGGCCCGGACCGAGATCTCCGAGGAGCTGCTCACCGGGATCGGCGCGCTCGAGCCCGAGCGCCGCGCCCTGATCGCCCTGCGCTACCTGCTCGAGCTCACCCCCGGGGAGATCGCCGAGATGCTGGAGATCCCGAGGGGCACCGTCAACTCACGCCTGCGTCGCGCCCTCGATGAGCTTGCGACGGCGCTGGAAGGAAGCCGATGAAAGGCGACGATCTCCGCCAAAAGCTCCGCTCGATTCGGGTTCCCGAAGAGGAGGAGGCGCGCCGGAGGTCGTGGGAGGTGGTCCGCGAGGCGGCGGCCAAGATCGAATCCGGCGGAAGCGGCGGCCGCTGGCCCCCTCGTCGCGGGCTCGCGATCCTGGCCGCGGTCGCAGCGGCCGCCGGCCTCGCCCTCTCCCCCGCCGGCGCGAAGGTGATCAAGATCATCGACCCAGACGGCGAGGGTCGGCCGGCCGACACGCTCGACCGCATCCCCGGCGGTGGACGCCTGCTGGTCACCACTCGGGAGGGTCCCTGGATCGTCCAGCCCGACGGCGCGAAGCGGCGACTGGGGGACTACGCGCAGGCCACGTTCTCGCCGCAGGGCCTGTTCGTCGCGGTCACCAACCAGCGCCAGCTTCTGGCGGTCGATCCCGCGGGGGAGCCGCGGTGGGCGATTGCTGCTCGGGGGAAGGTCCGCGATCCACGCTGGTCGCCAAGCGGGTTCCGGGTCGCCTACAGGGCCGATCGCGAGCTGCGCGTCGTAGCCGGCGACGGGACCGGCGACCGCAGCGTGGCGAAGCCGGTAGGAGGGCCGGCGGCGTGGCGACCGATCGACGATCGCCCCACCCAACCACCGCGCGAGGTTCTCGCCTACTCCTCGAACCGGGGCCGGCTGATTGCGGTCGACGTCGATACCGGCAAGCGCCTCTGGGTCAACTCCGACGAGGGAAATCCGCGGCAGGTCGACTGGCTCTCGACCCAGAGCCTCGCCGTTTCGCGCGGCGGCGACATCGAGATCCTCGACGGCTCCGGAGACCGGATCGCAGCCCTGACGGGCTCGCCCGAGAGCTTCGTCTCCGGACTCGACGCCTCCCCCGATGGTCGTCGGATCGCGTTCATCCGAGGCGAGGGTCGGCGCAGCGAGCTATGGCTCGGCCGCGTCAGCAAGGACGGTCGGACCCGTCAGCGCCGGGTGCTCTCGGCCCCCGGCTTCAACCAGTTCACCTCGGTCACCTTCTCTCCCGATGGGCGTCGGCTCCTGCTCGCCTGGGAGGGACTGGACCAGTGGTTGTTCATCCGTCCCGACCTGGAGCAAAAGCAACTCGGCAACCTCCTCAGCTTCGGCGACCTGGCCGAGCAATTCGCTCCCGGAGCGGGTCCCGGCGAACCGGCCTTCCCCCGGGTCGAGGACTGGGTAGATGAGTTGGGCAACGACGAATGAGGCCGTCTTAGCTGCCTATAGCCCTCACCTTCGGCGTGGCCCTGCTCGCCGGGCCGGGGCGAGCCGAAGCGGGCTGCGACCTCTCCCACGCCGTCAGGGCTTCGTGCGAGCCCCTGGCGCCGCTGGCCACCAAGCCGGAGTATCAAGGGCCGCGAAGGCGGATCTCCGATGATCGAGGGCATCGTGCTCGGATGCCCCGGAGGCACCCGCCGGCCACCGATCCAGGTCGCCCTGGCGAGCGATCTGAACGGTCGCCGTCGAACCACCTGTGTGCTGTTCAGCGGGCGCGACGGCTTCGGCCACGACGTCTGGAACCGCCAGGCGGCGAAGTCCCCGGATTGGTCGACCGACCCGCAAGGGCTGATCGCCCCGGGGCGTCTCGTTACGTCCGCCCGGCTCCAACCGTCGCAACTACGCTCGGATCCACCGCCACACCTCGCTGGTCGACCGCACGGCCTCCGACCCCGGGCCGCGCACGCTGCATGCCTTCTGCCGGCGAAGGCGCGACGGGATCCAGCTCCGAGAACAGTGGGAAGCCTTGTCCACCTCGGTCCGGACTGCCCTCAACCCGGGCGCCCCGGGGCCGCGATAATCGCGGGGTGAGCGGTTCCCCGCCTTACCCACCGATGCTGGCGACCGATGTCAGGCGGCTGCCGAGCGATCCCGGGTGGGCCTTTGAGATCAAGTGGGACGGCGTACGGGCGCTGGCGTCGGTCGGCGGCGGGCGAGTGCGCCTGTTCGCCCGCAGCGGCAATGAGATCACCGATCGCTACCCCGAGCTGAGAGGACTGGGCGAAGCCGTCGAGGGCAGCTCAGCGGTGCTCGATGGGGAGATAGTCGCGCTCGACACAGAAGGCAAGCCGAGCTTCCAGCTCCTACAGCAGCGGATGGGCCTCACCAACCCGCACACGATCCGCCGACGGATCGGCGAAGTTCCGGTTCGCTTCGTCGGCTTCGACCTGCTCGAGCTGGCCGGCGAGGATCTGATCGCCCGTCCCTACGAGGAACGGCGGCGGCGGCTCGCGGAGCTCGGGCTCGCCGATGAGTGCTGGCAGGTGCCCGGTCACTACATCGACGACGGCGATGCGCTGCTGGAGGCGGCCAGGCGGCAGCGGCTCGAGGGCGTGGTCGCCAAGCGGCTCGGCAGCCCCTACCGGCCCGGGCAGCGCAGCTCCGACTGGCTCAAGCTCCGAATCCGCATGCGGCAGGACTTCCTCGTCGGCGGCTGGCTTCCCGCGCTCAGCGGTCGCTCCGAGCGACTCGGCTCGCTGATGCTGGGCGTCTGGGATCGCCCGCCGGAAGCGAACGCGGAGCGCGGGGCACCAGCGAAGCTCGTCTACGCCGGATCGGTCGGAAGCGGGCTCAGCGAGGCAGCGATCGCCGACCTCACTGCGCGCCTCCGCCCGCTCCGCCTAGAGGACTCTCCCTTCGACCTCGGGATCGGCCCCAAGCGCCCCAACCCGGTGTGGGCGTGGCCGGAGCTGGTTTGCACGGTCGAGTTCAGCGAGTGGACCTACGAAGGCACCCTGCGCCAGCCCGCCTACAAGGGTCTCCGCGACGACGTCGACCCGGAGCGGATCATCCGCGAGGACGGCTGAGACGGGCCGAGCGTATCGGCGCCTCGACCGCGATATGCAACGAACCCGCTGACCATCAGCGGGTTCGTTGCATCGCAGCTCGCCAGCGCAAGATCGCGTTCGGCCCTCCTCCCGCGGCAAGGACCCCGCGCTAGCCTGGGGAACACTGACTACCCATGGCGCGCGCGATCTGGACAGGCTCGATCAGCTTCGGACTCCTCAACGTCCCGGTGAAGCTCTACTCGGCCACCTCTTCCCGCTCGGTCAGCTTCCGCGAGCTGCGTGAATCGGATGGCTCGCGGGTCAAGCACAAGCGCGTGGCCGAGGAGGACGGCGAGGAGGTCGCCTACGAGGAGATCGTCAAGGGCTATGAGATCTCCCCCGACCGCTACGTGATCATGAGCCGCGAGGAGCTGGCCGAGCTCAATCCGAAGAAGTCGAAGATGATCGAGATCGAGGACTTCGTCGATCTCGACGACATCGACCCGATCTACTTCGACAAGCCCTACTACCTGGGACCCCAGCCCGGGGCCGAGCGCGCCTACGCCCTACTGGCGCAAGCGATGGGCGAGCAGTCGAAGGTTGCGATCGCTCGCTTCGTCCTGCGGAACAAGGAGAGCCTGGCGGCGGTCCGCGCCGGCGACGGCGTCCTCACCCTCGCGACGATGCGCTTTGCCGACGAGATCGTTCCCACCTCCCAGCTCGACGGAATCATCGGCGAGGGCGCGGAGGTCGAACC
>JBPCOO010000048.1:0-7404 GCA_051000155.1 Solirubrobacterales bacterium
GCCGCGGTACTCGGCGTGCGGGCCGGCGCCAGCGTGGTCCGCGTCCATGACGTCGCGGCGACCTCCGACGCCCTCGCCGTCGCTGCCGCGATCGAATCTGGCGAGTGGGAGCGCGGCGGACGGGTGCGCTACGGAGGCCAGGGAGAGTCGGCCGGGAATGACCCCACCGGCGGATCGCCCCGGACCACGACGTGAGCGCACCGGTGGAGATCGAGATCCGTGGCCTGCGGACGATGGCTCGCGTCGGCGTCAGCGACGAGGAGCTCGAGCTGGAGCGGGCGGTGATCGTGGACATCGAGCTCCGCACTCCAGACAACCTCGCCACCGCGACCGACTCGATCACGGACACGATCGACTACGCCGAGGTGGCGGCCGAGGCGGAGCGTCTGGCGACCTCAGAGCCGCACCGGACCCTCGAGCGCCTCGCCAACCGGATCGTTTGCCGGCTGGCCGAGGTCGCGGGGGAGGGGATAGGCATCACCGTTCGGGTTTCCAAGCCCGCCCCGCCGATGCCGCAGAACGTAGATCACGTCGCGGTCACGGTCACCAAGGAGCCGACGCCCAGCTCGGACGCCTCGTGAGTCGGTGCGGGGGCCGATTGGCGTGAGCGACCGCACCGGCTTTTTGGGGCTCGGCTCCAACGTCGGCGACGCCGCCGCGAATTTGCGCAGCGCGATCGATGGGTTGAGATCGTCCGGGGAGCTGGAGATCCTCGCGACCTCGTCGGCCTACCGCACCGAGCCGGTGGGGGAGGTGCTCGACCAGCCGGACTTCCTCAACGCGGCGGTCAAGATCGAGACCACCCTTGAGCCGGAGCCGCTACTCGATCTATGCAAGCGGACCGAGGTCGCGCACGGACGCGACCTCGACGCGCCGCGGCACTCGCCGCGTCCGGTCGACATCGACCTGCTCCTACTGGGAGACCTGGAGGTCGAGACCGCCCGGTTGACCCTGCCCCACCGCGAGGTGCTGACGCGTCGCTTCGTCCTGGTCCCCTTGCTCGAGCTGGAGGCCGACGTCGCCCTGCCGAACGGGACCCGGCTCGACGCCGAACTCGAAGCCCTCGGCCCTGACCAGCGGGTCGAGCGGGTGGGTCCCCTGCTGAGCTGACGGGCGCACGCGGGCGCAGGCCTGGCCGTGCGGAGCCGGTCCGGCCGCTCAGCTCATCAGGGTCACGTCGAGGCTGATCTCGGGCCCCGCCAGCGCCTTCGACACCGGACATTCGTGCTTCGCCGTCTCGGCTCTGTACGGGGATTCCCGCCGCCGACCGCTGCAAACTCCCGGCCCGGCACTCGAGCGGGCTCAAATCGTCGGGATCGGCTCCAACCAATCGCGCGGAAGGATGCGGGGGGCGTAGCCAGGGAAGTCGGGCAGGACGCGCATCGCCAGCTCGCCGGCCGGACGGCCGGCGATCGTGGGCCGGAGGTCGTCGGTGGTCATCAATAGCCTCAGGCTGGGAGCGATCTGGTAATCGGCGGCGTTGAGCCGCTCGCCGCCCAAGACACCCTCAGCGATCAGCTCGTCAACCCGGTCAACCATCCCCGGCAGCGCGGCGATGTCGGCCTTGACCGCCTCGTCGTGGGCGTCGTTGAAGCGCTTGGCGAGATAGATCAGCGGCGCCGAGGTCTTCGCCGCCAGCCCGACGGGGATGCCGAGCTTCGCCCCGCGCAGGTAGCTCTCACCGATGCTCCGGTCCTGGCCCATCATGTTCCAGATCACCCGCCGGGGAACCGGCTGGAGCACCTCGTCGCCCCAGCGCTCGGCCTCCTCCACCTTCGCCCGCCGATCGGGGTCGTCGGGGTACAGCGGCGGATCGGGGAACCGGCGATCAAGCTCCCGCGCGATCTCGCGGCTGCCCTGGATCCGCTCGCCATCGAGCTTGACCGCGGGGACGGTGACCGCGTCGAAACCGGCTGCTCGGAGGGCCGGCTTGGAGACGACGGGGATCAGATCGACCCGCTTGACCTCGAGCCCCTTGGCCTCACACATCAGCCGGGCGGTGTGCCCGGGGTGAGAGCCCGGGATCGTGAACAAGGTGGCGTTCATTGCAGAGGATGGTATTGACCCTCGTCGCCACGGGGCCGCCGCGATAATCCCCTGCGATGGCTCGTAAGCGCTCACCTTGGCGGGGACCCGCGATCGCCGCTGCGCTCGGCACGGTGCTTGCGGTCGCGGGGGCTGCGGCAAGCTTTGCTCTGGTCACCGCGCTCACCAACGACGCCTCCTGGCTTGCCGTCGAGCCGTTCGCCTCGGCGATCGAATCGCTCGGATTCGAGCGACCCGAGGGCGATGGCGGCGACTCGCTCGGCTCCCTGCTGCTGCTGGCCCTCACCGCGGCCACCTGCGCCCTCGGCCTCCTGTTGATGGGTGCCGCGGCGGTTTGGGCCACGATCGTAGCCGTCCGCCGTCCCGAGGTCCGCGAGGCCGCCGACCGCAGCATCGGCGTGACTCGCGAAACCACTCGCAAGGCGGGCGAGCGGGCCCGCGAGCTACGCGACGGCCGCTCCGGAAGCGACCGCTGAGCTACGCCTGCCCCCGCCGCTCTAGCTGCCGCCCCTTACCCTGGGACGATGCTCTTGGCGGTGGACATTGGCAACACCCAGACCCACGTGGGAGCCTTCGAGGGCGACGAGCTGTGCGATAGCTGGCGGATCGCCACCGACGCGGCGGCAACCGGGGATCAGCTCGCCCAGACCCTCCACGGGCTGTTCGAGCTGCGTCAGCTCCACTTTTCCGGAGTGGACGAGGTCATCGTCAGCTCGGTCGTGCCGCGCCTGGCAACCGAGTACCGGCGGATGTCCGAGCGGTACCTGGGTCGCGACTGCCTCGTCGTCGGCCCGGAGCTACGCACCGGGATAGCGATCCGCACCGACTCCCCGCGGGAGCTGGGCGCCGACCGCCTCGTCAATGCGGTGGCCGCCTTCGACCGCTTCGCCGATGCCTGCGTGGTGGTCGACTTCGGCACCGCGATCACCTACGACGCGATCTCGGACGAGGGCTCCTACCTCGGGGGGATCATCGCACCGGGAATCGAGATCTCGATCGAGGCGCTGGCCGCGCGCGCGGCGAAGCTGCCGAAGATCGACCTGGTTGAGCCCGAGCGCGTGATCGGACGCACCACTCAGCAGTCGATCCAGTCGGGAGTCGTCTACGGCTTCGCCGGCCAGATCGATGGCATCGTCCGCCGGATGGTGGCCGAGCTGGGGCCGGCGACGGTGGTCGTCGCAACCGGCGGCCAAGCGTCCGCGATCGCCCCCTTTTGCGAGGCGATCGACGAGGTCGATCCGCTGCTCACCCTCACCGGGCTGCGCCTGATCATGGAGCGCAATCGATGAGCCCCGCGTCCCAGCGATCGACCCGCGCCTCCCAGCCGCCGCTCACCTCGCCCTTCCGGATCGGCGAAGTCGAGATCGCCAACCGGATCCTGCTGGCGCCGCTGGCGGGGATCGGCAACTGGTTCGTCCGCCTCCAGGCTCGCCGCTACGGCGCCGGGCTCGCGGTCAGCGAAATGATCTCCTCGCACGCGCTCAAGCACCGCAATGAGCGCACCCTGCGGGAGATGCTGGTGGTCCATCCATCGGAGCACCCGGTTTCGATCCAGTTGTTCGGCTCCGACCCCGAGGTGATGGAGGAGGCCGCCGCAATCGCCGCTTCCTCGGGCGCCGACATGCTCGACCTCAACATGGGATGTCCGGTGAAGAAGGTCCTGAAGACGGGCGCCGGCGCCGCCCTGCTCTCCGATCCGGATCTCGCGGTCGAGGTAGCCGCCGCCGCGGTTCGCGGGTCCGGCCTGCCGGTCACGACCAAGGTCCGCTCCGGCCTCGAGCCCGGGGACCGCTCCGGACTGGAGCTCTCGCTCCGGCTCGTCGACGAGGCCGGGGTGGCGGGGATCGGCTTTCACCCGCGCCCGGCAACCGTCCATCACAAGGGCGAGCCCGACTACGCGATGGTGCGTGAGCTGGTTGAGCTGACCGAGGTCCCGGTGATCGTCTCCGGGGGGCTCAGCGACGCCGCCGCGGCCCGTCACGCCTACAAGGTCTCCGGAGCGGACGCGGTGATGGTGGCCCGTGGAGGGTTCGGCTACCCCTGGATCTTCGAGGAGCTGACCGGAGTCCGCGAGCAGCCGCCGTCGCGAGCCGAGATCCTGGCTGAGCTGCGCTGGGTGATCGACAACGCCGAGCGCCTCTACGGCGGGCGCGCCAACCGCTACCTGAGGAAGTTCTATCCCTGGTACATGGAGACGCTCGGGGTGGATCGGGCGACAGCCGACGGCTTCCAGCGGCTCGAGAGCCTGGGTGAGGCTCGCTCCCGGCTAGAACGGCTCGAGGTCCGGCCGGCGCCAGGCCACGAGCCTGCGCCGAGCTCCACCGGGGCGGGGCTGGCCTGATGGCGCTGACCGATCGCGCCGCTGCCTGGCGGGAGCTTGGCGAGCGAATCGAGTTTCGTGGTCACGGCATCCACGTCCACCACGCGCCCGCGGAGGGACCGCTGATCGTGATGCTCCACGGCTATCCCTCCAGCTCATTCGATTTCCGCGGGCTGATCGGGATGCTGCCGGACCTCAACCTCCTCGCCTTCGACTTCCTCGGCTTCGGCCTCTCCGATAAGCCCTCCGACCACCACTACACCCTCGCCTGGCAGGCCGACCTTTGCGAGGAGCTCGTCTCCCGCTACGGCGACGGGGATCCGGTGGGAGTGGTCGCTCACGACATGGGGGACTCCGTCGCCACCGAGCTGATGGCGCGCGAAGTCGACGGGGAGCTGAGCTTCGACCTCGGATCGGTGCTGATGTTGAACGGCTCGGTCGTGATCGAGCGGGCGAGCCTCACCTGGGTCCACCGCGTCTTCCGCTCACCCCTGGGGCCGCTGGCGGCCAAGCTCACCACCGAGTTCGTCTTCCGCCGCCAGTTCGGCGAGCTGTTCAGCGACGGACACCCGCTGACCGATCAGGAAGCGGCCGACCAGTGGTCGCTGATCTGCGAGAGCGGGGGCCAGCGCCTCGGCGACAAGCTGATGGCCTACGTCGACGAGCGCACCGAGTACGCCGAGCGCTGGCACGGGGCGGTCCGAGACTGGGAGGGTGAGCTGGCGCTGGCGTGGGGGCTCGAGGATCCGGTCGCCACCACCGCGGTGCTGGCTGCACTTCGGGAGCTGCGTCCAGCGGCGGCGGTCACCGAGCTGGCCGGCCTCGGTCACTACCCGCAAATCGAAGCCCCTCAGCGACTGCTGGACGATCTGCGAAGCGCTCAGCGCGCATTGCTATAGTCACGCGCCGCTCGCCCGAGGCGGGGCGCTCGAGTCCCGCTATCGGGCATTTGCAGTTTCGGCCGATCGCCAGGGGCGGCGGCCGATCGGACCCAACCACAGAAGAGGATCGAAACCGTGGCTCGTGAGACGTTGATGACGCCGGAGGGGCTGGAAGCCCTCAAGCAGGAGCTGACCCACTTGCAGGACGTAAAGCGCCTCGAGGTGGCCGAGCGGATCAAGGAGGCGCGCGAGTTCGGCGACATCTCCGAGAACTCCGAGTACGACGACGCCAAAAACGAGCAGGCGATGCTGGAGCAGCGTATCGCCCAGCTCGAGGAGCGGATCCGTCGAGCCAAGATCATCGACGAGTCCGAGCTCGATACGACCAAGGTCTCCGTCGGGGTCACCGTCAACGTCAAAGATCAGGACTCCGGCGACTCGCGCAAGCTGAAGATCGTCGGCACCTCCGAAGCCAATCCGGCCGCGGGCAAGCTTTCCCACGAGTCGCCGATTGGCAGGGCGCTGCTCGGCAAGAAGACCAACGAGATCGTCGAGGTCGAGGTTCCCCGCGGCCCCAAGCGCAAGCTCAAGATCACCAAGATCGACGCTGCCTGAGCTCGCTGCTCCGAGGGCGGGAGCCCTACGCTGACGAGAGCGTATGAGCGACCGCAACGAACAGGAAGGGGAGGAGGGTGCCGCCCCCGATAGCGGCGAGGCGCAGATTCTCGCCGACCGCCGCGCCAAGCTGGAGGGCCTCCGCGCCGACGGCATCGAGCCGTTCCCGCACTCCTTCCCCGGTCGCAACCTGATCGCCGAGGTTCGCTCCGCCCACGAAG
The DNA here is from genome assembly GCA_051000155.1 of Solirubrobacterales bacterium. GTDB lineage: Bacteria > Actinomycetota > Thermoleophilia > Solirubrobacterales > 70-9 > CAXMST01. The sequence continues at coordinate 6,084 of JBPCOO010000048.1, forward strand.
GGCTCGCCGACGGCGAGGAGACCGACGACGCCTACCGCCTGGCGGGTCGGATCACCGCCCGCCGTGGCATGGGCAAGGCCGCCTTTTTGGACCTCGCCGACGGCAGTGGGGGGATCCAGCTCCAGTCGCGCTCCGACGTCCTCGGCGCCGAAGGCCATGAGCGCCTCCTGAAGATGGACCTCGGCGACTTCGTCGGCATCGACGGCACGGCTTTCAAGAGCCGGCGCGGTGAGCTGAGCCTGCGGGTGACCGCCTGGCAGCCGCTGGCCAAGAGCCTGCGCCCGCTGCCAGACAAGTACCACGGGCTAACCGACGTCGAGGCGCGCTACCGCCGCCGCGAGCTCGACTTGATCGCCAATCCCGAGGTTCGCGAGTTGTTCGTCGCCCGTTCAAAGGCGATCGCCGCGATCCGGCGCTGGCTCGATGAGCGCGACTTCATCGAGGTTGAGACGCCGGTGCTCCAGCCGGTCTACGGCGGCGCTCTGGCGGAGCCGTTCAGTACCCACCACAATGCGCTCGGGCGCGACCTGTACCTGCGGATCGCGACCGAGCTGTACCTCAAGCGCTACATCATCGGCGGGATCGAGCGCGTCTACGAGCTGGGCAAAGACTTCCGCAACGAGGGCGTCTCCCACAAGCACAACCCGGAGTTCACGATGCTGGAGTGGTACGAGGCCTATGCCGACTACACCGACAACGCCAAGCGGCTGGAGGCGATGGTGGCATCGATCTGCGAGCAGGTCACCGGCTCGACCGAGGTCCAGAGGGGGGAGGAGATCCTCGACTTCTCCCCGCCATGGCGCCGGGTAACGCTTCGCGACGCGGTAGCGGACCACGCCGGCGTCGACCTCGACGCTTCCCCCTCGCGGCAGGAGCTTTGCGAGGCGCTCGGCTCCGACCCCGGCTCCGACCAGGGATGGGGCAAGGTGCTGGATCACCTCTTCGGCAAGAAGGTCGAGCCCGAGTTGATCCAGCCGACCTTCGTCACCGACTACCCGGTGGAGTTATCGCCATTCGCCAAGTCCCACCGCACCAAGCCGGGCACCGTCGAGCGCTGGGAGGCGTTTTGCGGCGGGATCGAGATCGCCAACTCGTTCACCGAGCTCAACGATCCCGACGAGCAGCGCCGGCGGTTTGAGGCGCAGGCGGCCGAGATCGCCCGCGGCGACGCCGAGGCCCACCCCTTCGACGAGGACTTCCTCCGCGCGATGGAGCAGGGTATGCCGCCCACCGGCGGCGTCGGCCTCGGCATCGATCGGCTGGTGATGATGCTGACGGGCGCCGCGAGCTTACGGGAGGTGCTGCTGTTCCCGGCGATGCG
>JBPCOO010000054.1:0-3032 GCA_051000155.1 Solirubrobacterales bacterium
GGCGACCATGTCCGTTTTCGGGAGTGTCGTCTGGGCGCGGAAGGTCGGCGGGGGATCCGAGAACGGATCGAGGGGGGTGACCGCCGGGGCGGGGTCGACCGCCCTCATTGCCTCCACCAGCTCGGTGGCGATTCGCAGCGACTCCGACGCCTCGCGCCGGGGCGAGGCGTTGATCAGCAGGAGGTCCGACATCATACCTCTCCCCCGGTCTCGATTGGCAGCCCTGCGGACTCCCAGTCCTCCTTGCCCGCCGTGTATCGGCGGACGTTGACGTATCCCATCGCCTCGAGCTTGTTCGCGGCGAACTCCGAGTTTTGGCAGGCGGTATTGGAGCAGTAGGTGACGATCGCAGCCTCCTTATCGGGAAGTAGCTCGGTGGCAAGCTCGGCGACCGCCTCGAAGTGGATGTGGATCGCGCCGGGCAGGTGCCCGGCGGCGTAGTGCTCGTCGCGCAGCGTCTCGATCACGGTCACCTCGTCGCCGTCGATCGCCCGTTTGAGCTCGTCCCGGTTGATGGTCTCGGTCATGGATTCCTCCTCGTTGGCTTGACTGACTCCTGCCAGGTTGAGGCAGCGTCCCGCCCCTGTCCAAGACCGGCTGCCTTTCGTCTAATAGGCTTTGCCTATGAGCGTCGATCTCTCCCTGGAGGGGCCCGCGGATCTGCGGCTGATCCGCTACTTCGTCGCGGTCGGCCTGGAGGGGAACGTCACCCGGGCAGCCGCCAGGCTCCATATCTCCCAGCCATCGCTGAGCGCTGCGATCAAGCAGCTCGAGGCGCAGCTCGACGTCGCGTTGCTGCGGCGCTCCGGTCGACGGATCGAGCTGACAGCGGCGGGCGAGCTGATGCTGCGGCGTGGGCAGGAGCTACTCGCACACGGCGATGCCCTCGTCGCCGAGGTAAGCGGGCGAGCGGCCGCGACCTCAGGGTGGATTCGACTCGGGCTGACGCCGACCGCGCGCTACGGGGTCGGCCCGGCGCTGATCGCGGCCTGCGCGAAGGACGCCCCGGCCGTGATGATCTACTCATCCGAGGATACGACCGGCGCCCTGCTGCGCGATCTCGCCGACGGTCGTCTCGATCTGGTGGTGACCTTCTGCGCGGCCGACCCGCCTGAGGGAGTCGCGCTCAGCCTGCTGCGCGAGGAGGCCGCAGTGGTGCACATGGCGTCCGAGCATCCGCTCGCGGGACGGGGGGAGCTCGCCCTGGAGGATCTTGCTGAGGAGTCGATCCTCGTCTCCGCCGGGGTCGACTCCAAGGGCTTTACCGACCGGGTGCTCAAAGCGTTCTCGGAGGCAGGGATCGCTCCGCGCCGGCGAGTCGACCCCTACCCTGACCTCGGGCTCCAGGCCGTGCGCGAGGGCCTCGGGGTCGTGATCTACTCCCGCAGCGCCTTTCCACCTGGGCTTGCGGGCTCGGCCTTCGTCCCGCTTCGGCCACGGTTGGGCCTTCCGTTCCACCTCGCAAGGCGGAAGGGTGAGCCGGACCCCGCGGTCGAGGCGGTTGTCGGCGTTGCCGACTCGCTTGGCGAATACCCCCGCTCGGACCCTGGACCCTGAGGAGCCACCGGCCTGAGCGGTCGCTGTAGGGTGCTATCGGGCGGCAGCGCGAGCCCCAAGGATTGGGGTGCTGAGCCCGACCCGGCCGGGTTGCCGGCCCGATCGTGAGCAACGGCGGCTCGCCGCCCTCGTCGAGGCTGCCTACCGTGGGGGCGTCCACGAGGGCTGCCGCGCCTTTCTCGAGGCCTCCCTGGACCCCGGAGTGCAGCGCATAACGCTGCTCGCCGGACCGGCGGCGCTCGGCTGGGAGACGATCCGCGAGATCGAAGCCGGCTACTCCCTCGCACTCCTGACCGTGGGCTCGGGAACGCCGAGCCTGGCCAATCGCATCCGACGGGTCGCAGCAGCCGGCTTCAACCCACCACGTCCCGCTGGGAGTAGCTGCCGATACGATCGTCTCATGTTCAGCCAGCAGGAGCGGCGCGACCTCCGCGATTGCCTTATCGCGGCTGCGCGGCCGGATGAGCGGATCAGGGCTGCGGCGGTTGTGGGATCGGGGGCCACCGATTGCGAGGACGAGTGGTCGGACATCGACCTCGCTTTTCGTCTTGCTGCCGGTCTGGAACCCACGGATATCGCCGACGCCTGGACTGGGCGGATGTATGACGACCACGACGCCGTTGACCACCTTGACATGTGGTCCGGGAGCACGCTCTTTCGCGTGTTCTTGCTGTCCAGCTCGATGCAGGTCGATCTGTCGTTCTGGCCGTGGGGGACCTTCGCGGCCTCCGGCCCATCATTCCGCCTGATCTTTGGCGAGGCCAACGAGCCCAGCCCTTCCTCGCCACCGAATCCCGAGACCCTGATCGGCATGGGTTGGCTGTACGCGTTGCATGCCCGATCGAGCATCGCCCGGGGCCGTAGCCTGCAGGGCCTCTACATGGTCAATGGCGTGCGTGACCACGTCGTCTCGCTTGCGTGCCTGCGTCATGGATTGCCGGCCCACCAGGGCCGCGGCGTCGATGATCTGCCTGCCGACGTCATCGAGACCATCGCCAGGACGCTCGTAGGCGGACTTCGGCGAAGCGATCTGAGCACGGCCTTTGCCAACGCAATCACGGCCCTGATCGACGAAGTCGAGCAAATCGACCCGGATCTCGCATCGAGACTTCGCCAGCCCGCCAGGGAGCTCGTCCACACGGCGACGGGGCCCCTCGGCTAGCTCCCCGAGGCTTGAGGACTACTCGACCGCATGCGCCGGGCGGCGCTGGAGTCCGTCGGCCATGCGAACTGGGCGGTTGTGGATGCTGGTCTAGTCGCGGGAGTCGACGTTCGCGTTGGCCTCGAGGATGCGCTCGTTGGCCGGGACGGCGAGCCGGCGCCAGGCAACGCTGCCCAGGTCGAAGCGATCCTTGGCTCAAGTGCGCCGCAAGCATGCCGGCTGCCATCGGTGGCGAGGCGACGCCCATGGTGAAGCGACAGCGCATCGCCTACCCGACGGATGGCCTCATCCGGAGGAAGCAGCACTAGTGATG
>JBPCOO010000067.1:0-7791 GCA_051000155.1 Solirubrobacterales bacterium
CTGAGCGCCTGGTACCCAAGTCCAAGGGCGGGAGCTTCTCAGAGGTCGGGCATCGACCATCTGACCTCCTCGAACCGTGCGAAGTCGCGGTCGTAGGAGACAACCTCCGCCCCGTGTTCGATGGCGATTGCCGCGAGTTGTGCGTCGGGCATCAGATCACCGCGTGCGTCGGTCGCAAGACAGAGTTGCTGCAGAACCGCGAGATGACGAGCCGTCGGACCCAGCCATTGATGGGCGGGCTGCAGGCGAAGAGCTTCCAGGTAACCGAACGCTTCGTCGAGCGACGCCGGATTGGTGAAGATCCGGTGATTGGTTGAGATGCGAAGGAATGAGCCCGCAACGGCGTCGATGACCGAGAATGGGCTACCTGCCTCGATCAACTCGTCGAGCCACCGTCGCGCCTCAAGGAACTGCGGATGTGCTTCTCGGTGGGCGGCCAGTAGGACGTTGACGTCAGGGATCTTCATTTGAGGTCTTCAAGCGGCACGTCCCGATCGAGTGCTTCTCGGATCGACCGGTTGGAGCTGAGGTCGACCCCCGGACGCACCTCGCCGCCACCGGAAAACACCGGGATCTCAGGACCGGCCGGCTGATTGGGTGCTGCCAGCTCACGCCTGAGCGCATCCTCCAGCAGTTGGCCGAGCGTTTGCCCACGCTGGTGGGCACGCTCCTTGGCGCCGGCCAGTAGATGGTCGTCCAGTGAGGCCGTGGTGCGCATGATGCAAGCCTAGCGCATCACGAGCATCACGCTCAAAAAGTCCCACCGCTACGAGCAGTGGCGACGCCTATTCCGGAATCACCCCGGAGGTCTCTGGACCGTAGTCCCCGTAGGGCTCGTCGCGGTCGCGAACGGCCTGCTTGAAGCCGGCTTCGGCGGCGCGCTGCTGGAAGCCGTAACCCTCGGGGGTGTGGCGGGTGATGCCATCGAAGAGGGTGCCCAACACCTGGGTCGCGGCCAAGCCCTGGGCCTTGGTCTGCTGGTTGACCAGGAGCTTCATCATCTGCAGTTGGTTGATGGGCGTTCGCGCGATCCGCTCCAGCAACCGCTCGGTGCGCTCGTCGAGCTCGTCCGCTGCCGGCGCCTCGATCGCCAGCCCCCACTCGAGCGCCTCGGCTCCCGAGAGCGTGTCGCCGGTGAACAGCAATCGCTTGGCCCGCTGGGGCCCGAGCCGGTGCGCCCACATCGCGCTCGTCGGCGAGCCCCACACCCTCGCCGGCGGGTAGCCGATCTTGGCGGTGCGCTCGATCACCAGCAGGTCCGAGCACAGGGCCAGGTCGGTCCCTCCGGCGACGCAGAAGCCGTGGACCTTGCAGACGACCGGCTTGGAGCACTCGAACAGGCTCATGAAGGCGCGGACGTTGCGGCTCATCATCGAGTAGTCCACCATCGGGTCCCAAGTCCCGTCCGGATCGTGGTTTTGGGCTTGGACCATCGGGTCCAGGGGAGTCCCCTTCACCTCTCCCCCGTCTCCGAACTCGCCTTCCAGCATCCCCTCGGCGCTGGCGACGAGGTCATAGCCGCCGCAAAATCCCTTGCCGTGGCCGGCGAGAACGAGGACGTGGACCGCCGGGTCGAGGTCGGCGCGCTCGACGCAGTCCGCCAGCTCGCCGATCAACCGCGGCGTCAGACCGTTGCCGCGGTCGGGCCGGTTGAGGGTGAGCCGCGCTGTTCGGCCGGCGACCTCGTAGTCGATGGTCTCGGTGGGCGTCATCGCCGGGAGGGTATGCGAGCACGGGCTCAACGTGTCCCGAGCCCCTCACACGCTTACCCCGCCGCGGCCGAGTACCCCTCAGCCCAGATCGAGAATCTCCAGCTCGGTGATCTCCTCACCTGCGAAGTGGAAGCGGTGGACGAGCTGCATCGTCTCGATCCCGTCAGCCCGCTCGATCGTCTGGTGGACGCGGACGTCGAAGGTGGTCGGGTCCCCAACGCCCGCCATCGCCGTCGGCTCGATCCGACTCGACTTGACCAAGCTCAGGATTCCACGCCAGTTCTCGACCACCGACTCGCGGCCTTGGACCTGACCCCCGTCGAGCGCGTCGGGCCAGACGACCTCATCGGCCAGGACCTCCGCTGCCCGCTCGAGATCGCCCGCGTTGAAGCCGTCGTAGATCTCTCGCACCAGCTCCTCGCGCCTATCCGCGGTCATCGTTGACCTGCCATGCAGTCCTAATCGGCAACTCCGGAGCCGGAGTTGAGCGGCCTGGACGCTGCCCCTACTCGCCGGGAGCCGGCTGCACGGTGAATCCCGCGCGCAACATCCCGGCGATAGCGACCGTCGCATCCCAGCTGGTGGGATTGACGTTGGTCATGTTGATGAACCCGTGGATGAGGCCGGGGAAGCGGCGGTGCGCGACCACCACCCCTGCCTCGGCGAGGGCGCTCACGTAGGCCTCCCCCTCGTCGCGGATCGGATCGAAGGCTGCGGTCACCACCACCGCTGGCGGTAGGCCGCCCAGGTGGGGGGCCCGCAAGGGAGAGACCCCGGCGTCGGCCGGATCGACCCCCTCGGGGATGTAGTTGGAGCGTGCCGCCGCGAGATCCTCCCGCACCAGGAACAGCCCCTCTCCGTAGGTCTCATGGGAGAGATGCTCGCCGGCGAAGTCCGTTCCCGGATAGATCAGGAGCTGGAGGGCCGGCAGGGGTTCGCCCCGATCCCGCAACCGCTGGCAGACGACGGCGGAGAGGTTGCCGCCGGCGCTGTCGCCACCCACCCCCACTCGATCGGGGTCGGCGCCGAGGTCGCTCGCGGACTCCCGGGCCCAAGCGAAGGCGGCCTCCAGATCCTCGACCCCGGCCGGATAGGGGTACTCGGGGGCCAGGCGATAGTCGATGCTGACCACCGCGACGCCGCCGTGACGGCAGAGCATCCTGCAGGCCTCCTCGTGGCTGTCGAGGTCGCCGACCATATAGCCACCACCGTGGGCGAAGACGAGCAACGGCGGCGCGGCACCGGCGGGTGCTTCCGCAGGCAGGTAGTGGCGCGCGGGAACTGGGCCGGCGCCGCCGGGAACCTCCAGCTCACGGACCGAGGCGACATCGGTCCGTGGACGAGCGAATGTCCGCGCGTTACGGCGGGCGTTGGCCCGCAGCTTCTCGACACTGAGGGGTCCACTGAGCACGGCTCTCCCTCCCCCATCATCTCGCGGCTCTGCAGGATCAGGGCGATGCCGGGGTCCAGCTCTCCGCCTTCGCCCGGCGCCACGACGCTCGGGGCCAAGCTGCGCTGGATGCCGACGGGGAGCGCCCACATCGCCCTGGCGAGAGTTGAGCGGGCTCGTTCGGCGAGAGTTGCCTTTGGGGCTGATCCGGATCCTTGCTTCACGCGGGAATCCTCGCATGCGCGCGGGGGACGATGCTTGGCTTGCCGCTTGAGCGAGGCCGCTCGCCGTGTCAACCAACCGGTTTGGCAAGCTCCCCCACGGGGAACATGGATTCCATCGGAGACCCCGCTCAACCACTGCTTCAGGCGACCGCCCCTCGCGATGTCCCTTCGCCCCTCACCGGTGGCCTCATCGACGCCCTCGGGCGGACACCGCTGGTGCGCTTCGATCGGATAGCGCCGGCCCGGACCGAGCTCTGGGGAAAGCTCGAGGGCCTCAATCCGGGCGGCAGCTCCAAGGCTCGTCCGGCTGCCCGGATGATCGCCGACGCACTCTCCGATGGCCGCCTTCGACCCGGGGGTACCGTGGTCGAATCCTCATCTGGCAACATGGGGATCGGTCTGGCAGGGGCGTGTGCCCTGCGGGACCTCCACTTTATCTGCGTGGTCGACCAGCGCACCAACCCACTGGCGCTCGGAACGATGAGGGCACTGGGCGCGGAGCTGCGGATGATCGACGCCGACCGACTCGGTGGGAGATCGATGCTGGAGGCGCGGTTGGAGCTGGTGGGGGAAATCGTCGCCTCCACTCCAGGCGCCTTCTGGCCCAACCAGTACGAGAACCCTTCCAACCCCACCTCCCACGCGGTCGGGACCATGCGGGAGATCGACGAGGCCCTCGACGGTCGGATCGACTATCTGTTTGCGGCCGCCGGCACTGCGGGCACCCTGCGGGGCTGTCTCGACTACCTCGAAGCCGCCGGACGCGAGTGCCGAGTTGTGGCGGTTGATGCCTGCGGCAGCGCCCTCTTCGGCGGAGCTCCCGGGAGCCGCAGGCTGCCCGGCATGGGCGCGGGGATCGAAACCCGGCATTCACGAGCCTGTGCTCCGGACCGCCTCGTTCGCGTCTCCGACCTCGACTGCGTTGTCGGCTGTAGGCGGATGGCCAGACGTGAGGGGCTGGTGGTCGGTGCGTCCTCCGGCGGGGTCCTCAGCGCCTTCGCCGAGCTCGCGCCCGAGCTTCCGAGTGGGGCGCGCTGCGTCGCGATCCTTCCCGATCTCGGCTCCGGCTACCTGGAGACCGTCTTCGACGATCGTTGGGTCGAGCTCGAGCTCGGCGTCGATCCGGTCGAGCTTCGACGCCTGGTCGAGGCGCCTGGAGGCACTGCGGGCCGATGAGAGTCGCGATCGTCGGCTGCGGGCCCAAGGGGACCTACGCGTTGGAGCGGCTGGTGGGTTGGTCGAACGGGTCCGCGACCTCCGGGATCGAGCTGACGGTCTATGAACCCAACCCCTTTCCCGGCGCCGGTCCCGCCTACGACCCCCGTTCCGGCGAGCACTTGCTGATGAACTATCCGGCGGCGAAGATCGATCTGGCGCATCCGCGCCCGCCTCGCGGCTACGCCGGGCCCTCCTTCGTCGAGTGGAGCGGCCGCAGGCCCGACTCCTACGCCCCGCGAGCGGAGGTGGGCGGCTATCTCCACGAGGGGTTGCTGCGTCTGCTGGACGACGCCCCGTTTGCGGTCCATCTCCACCCCGCGGAGGTCCGAGGTCTGCGGCGCTCGAGCGAGGGTTGGATCATCGCGGTCGGGCCGGAGGGGGACCAAGAGAAGGACTTCGACGAGGTGCTGCTGGCGGTGGGGCACCGATCCACCCCCTCCCCCCCGCTGAGCGGCGTGGCCGCTGGGTGCAAGGTGTCGCTGCGAGGCTTCGGACTGACCGCGGTCGATCTTGTCCTGGAGCTGACCGAGGGTCGTGGTGGCCGGTTCGCCGGGCAGCCTTGGTCCGGCCTCACCTATCTGGAATCAAACGCCGAGCCGATGCGGATCCGCCCCTGGAGCAGGAGCGGCCGGCCGATGCTGGTCAAGCCTGACCTACCGGTGGCGCAATCCACGCTGATGTCGGAGAAGGTGGGTGCCGCCCGGGCGCGGCTGACGACCCTCCGGGACCCGCTGGATCTGGCCGGGCTGATCGAGATCGAGGTGGCCCTCGCCGTCGAGCTACTGGTCGGCTGCGGCGCGCCGGCCGAGATCGACCGGATCGGCAGTTGGTTCGAGCGGGCCTCCCGTGGCGGCCTCCCGAGCTGTGCGGACCCCTTGGGACTGATCCGCCACTCGCTCGAGGTGGCAGTTGGGGGCTCCTCCCCCGGTATCGAGTGGGCAATTGGCGCCGCCTGGCGGGAGAGCTATCCGGCAATCGTCTCCCGCCTCTCCCACGGCGGCCTGCGAGCCGGCGATCGCCTGGCCTTCCGAACCCTCGCTGCCGAACTCGAGCGCCTCGCCTTCGGCCCACCCGCCCTCAACGCCGCCAAGCTTATTGCCCTGGCCGAGACGGGCATCCTCGATCTCTCCGCTCCCACGCGAGCGGCGAGCCCCGATGAGATCTGCCTGGACGCCCGCATCGCGCCCCCCGGACTGCACCCCGACCAGAACCCGATGGGCTCGCTGGTTTCGGCCGGAGCGGTTTGCGTTCCTCCGGGGCTTCGAGGAATCGAGATCGACCGCGAGGCGCGCTGCATCGGCGAGGACGGCTCTCCCACGAGCGGGCTGTCGGCGACCGGGCGGCTCACCGAGGACTGGGTGATCGGCAACGACTCGCTCAGCCGCAGCCTGCACCCCGAGCTGGACCGCTGGGCGCGCCGGACCTGCTTGGTGGCCCCCGGCGGAGGCCGCGAAGCCCATCCGGACCTGAGCACCGCGGGGGCCCGCCGGTGAGCATCGGCCCCTCGGTAGCCACCCCCAACGATCCGTCGGTCGAGGCCGAGCGGGAGCAGGAGCTCCGCAAGCGCTGCCGTGGCCGGCGACCTCTCCGCGCCCGGCTGGAGTCGTGGCAGGTGGAGCTTCTGGAGGAGCCGCGAGACCTGCTGGAGGCGATCGGTGCCGGTGAGGCTCCGGTCAACGTGATCGACCCCGGACCGATCGAGCGAAACGGGGGCGAGCTGACCGACGCCGCATCCAGCGTCGGCGTTGACCTGCGGATCTTCTTCGCGCGGAAGGCGAACAAGTGCCTGTCGCTGGTCGACGAGGCCCATCGGCTCGGCTACGGCCTCGACGTTGCGAGCGCCCTCGAGCTGGAGGAGGCGGCCTCACGCGGGGTCAAGGGGGCCGATCTGGTTGTCACCGCGGCGGTCAAGCCCGAGCCACTGCTGCGCCTGTCGACTGCCCTCGGGGCGACCATCGTGGTGGACAACCGCGACGAGCTGCGGCGGCTAGGATCACTGCTTGCCGGGGGCGACGAGTCCGCTCGGGTCGGGATCCGGCTCGCTCCGGAGCTGGGGGAGAACGTCCTCCCCACCCGCTTCGGCGTCGGCCCCTCCGGGGTGGTCGAGCTTGCAGCCGAGATCAAAGCCGCGCCCGGAATGCGCCTGGAGGGGCTCCACTTCCACCTCGACGGCTACTCGGCCGTTCACCGGGTCAACGCCCTCGGGCAGGCGATCGAGCTGCATGACGCGCTGGCGCCCGACCACCCCGAGCTCGGCTTCATCGACATCGGCGGTGGCATCCCGATGAGCTATCTGGTTGCCCGGAGGGAGTGGGACGAGTTCTGGCTACATCACCGGGCCGCCGTGCTCGGCGACGCCGACCCACTCACCTTCGAGGGGCACCGGCTGGGGCTCGCGGCTCGCGGCACGGACGTTCACGGCGAGCCCTCGGTTTATCCCTACTGGCAGGAGCCGGTGCGCGGGGAGTGGCTCCGGGGTCTGCTCGAGTCCGAGGTGGCGGCCGGTGGCTCCGGCCCGGCCCAGCTCGCTCGCCTGCTCGCCGAGCGGGGGATCGAGCTGCGTTGCGAGCCGGGCAGGTCGCTGCTCGACGGCTGCGGGATGACCGTTGCCATCGTTCATTTCGTCAAGCGGCGAGCCGACGGACGGGCTCTGATCGGTCTCGGGATGAACCGGACCCAGTGCCGCTCCACCTCCGACGACTTCATGGTCGATCCGATCTTGCTCCCGACCGGGGAGGGACCGCGCTCGCGAGCGCTCGACGCCTTCCTGGTCGGCGCCTACTGCATCGAGCGCGAGCTGATCACCCTGCGCGAGCTCCGCTTCCCCGAGGGCGTTGCCGTCGGCGACCTGGTCGTCATTCCCAACACCGCCGGCTACCTGATGCACATCCTCGAGAGCAGCTCGCACCGGATGCCGCTGGCCCCGAACCTGGTCAACGGCTCCGAGGCCCTGTACCCGGACCCGGTGGACGGCTGATGGCCGCTTCCAACCTGCAAACCGCGTGCCGGTCCATCTGGCACACTTCGCCGCCGTCCCCGCTCGCGGAGCCACACGCATGAACCAGCAAAAAGCAGCCACGATCGCCCTCATCCGCAAGCACTACGCGGATCTCGGCATCTCGCTGGACGAGCTCAGCGACACCGACATCGAGCTCGGCGTCCGCCAGCTCGCCGCCGCCGCCAAGGAGGCCGGCACCGGCACCGAGGCCGCCAACCAGGCGATGCGCCAGGCGGTTGAGATCGCCAA
>JBPCOO010000116.1:0-6251 GCA_051000155.1 Solirubrobacterales bacterium
GAGGCCACCAACGCCGACCCCGAGCCGTTCGTTTGGACGGCAACCGCCGAGTCGATCATCGAGAAGGTGCGACGCGGCCGGGTGGTCCTGGATGAAATCGCCGGCTAAAAGCGAGACGCTGCACTAGCCTCCTTCAACCGCTTGTATAAGCGGAAAAGCTAGCGTTCGGGTCGGACGGAATCGGGGGTCGGAGCGTACAACTTTTCCAGTGGTCGTCTAGCTACCCTCGACCAGCGCCAGCGCCTGACGGCGAATCTCCTGGCGAAATCGCTCGACGCCGAAGTCGAGGGCGTGATTGCGATCTCGGGCGGCTCGAGCTTCTGCCAACCGGGCACATGAAATAAGCGACGGGAGGAGCCAGGCACACTTCGCGCCGCTCGAATTCACGATCTCCGACATTGGACGAGGAGTTGGCCCTCGCGACGGACAGATGTTTGCGTGCCACTCACGACCTCCTCGACACGAGGCGGCGAGGACCGCTGGTTCAGTAGCTATGCTGCGGCTGATGCAGAGACCGGGACGCCCCTCCAAGCACAGATTGCGGAAAAGGCGGCGCCCGACGGGACGTAGATCTGGGAGATAGGGCGGATCGACGCATCCGCCCTCAAACCATCAGGCGCAGCCAACCACCATGACTTCTTCGACAGCCAACGAATCCGCCGATCAGCTCGTGGGGGCCACCCCCAAGGTGTTGATCATCCACGACTTCGCCGAGACCTTTGGCGGGGCAGAGAGAATCGCGGGCGAGATCGCCAACGCATTCCCGGGCTCAGAGCTGATCGCGATCGCCGGGCGCGACGAGGTGGCAAAGAGGATGGGCATGGAGGGTCGATTTTCCACCCTGCTCCCCAGAAGCGAATGGCTGCTTCGCCATTACCGCAAGCTGGCCCCCGGGTACCCCCTGCTCGCGGCCGCGCGCTCGCTGCCTGAGGCTGACCTTCTGATCAGCTCCAGCTATGCCTTTGCCCACGGTTTCCAGACCGTCAACGGCGCTCCCCACCTCAGCTACTGCTGTAGCCCCCTCCGCTTTGCTTGGACCATGGCCGACGATTACGGCGATCGACTCGTCGGACCCCGACTTGGATCGAGCCTGGGCAAGCTGTCAGCACCCTTTAGAGTTCTCGATCGGCGTGCCTCCAAGCGAGTAGATCGCTACCTGGCCGAGTCGGGCTACGTCGCCGATCAGATCCAGCGGTTCTTCAACCGAGACGCCACCGTCCTCCACCCCCCTGTGGATTGCGAGCGCTTCAGCCCGGGCACCGAGGATGTCGAGGACTACGTGCTCCTCTGCGGTCGGCTGATCGAACCGTATAAGCGTCCGAACCTGGTTGTCGAGGCATTTCGAGCGTTTCCAGAGAGGCGATTGGTGGTAGCGGGTGACGGACCCGAGCTCCCCCGCCTGCGGGAGATCGCACCATCCAACGTCGAATTCGTCGGCCAGCTCGAGGACGAGGCACTGATCGCGAAGATGCGCCGCTGCTCATTCGCGATATTTCCGAGTCGTGACGACTTCGGCCTGGTGCCGGTCGAGGTGATGGCTTGCGGCCGACCGGTGCTCGCCTCCGCTGAGGGAGGAGCCCTCGAGACGGTGAGACCCGGGGTGACCGGTGAGCTCTTCTCCGAGCCGACGGTCGAGGGCGTGGTAGAGGCGATCCGACAGTTCGATCCCAGCGGATACGACACCGACGCGATCCGAGAGCACGCGTTGGGTTGGGATGTGCGCGATTGGCGGCGGGACCTTCGCAACGCAGCCGCAGACCTTCTTCAAGCCGTCTAGCGGCGATCGGCTCGAGCTACCGGCGCTAGTCCTCCGGCGCCCACCGTATCCTCCGTTAAATGCTCAAGCTAGCCGTGCGAAAATCGTGGGCGAAGGCGCAGCTCGAGCTGATCAGCAGATCCGCCCGCCGAGAGTCCTCTTGACCCGGCCAGCAGCGGGTAAACAGATATAAGCTCGCGATAGTGAGACGGCAGACTGGGACCACTGCCAAGCATCGTCTCAAACCGACCGGCTACGCCGATCCGCTCGGCGTCGTCGCGTGGTACTGGCTTAGGCATCGGTTCGGCGGTCTATATTGGATCTTTCGTTCGCGCTAGGTAGTTCCACTGTCGACCATGCATCCGGAAACTGCATCCCAACCACTCGACTTCGCACTCGGTGAGCTGCGCTACGAGGCGCCTGTGGACCGTTGGCACGGTTCTTCCACCGTGGGCCGCGACGCACGCCTCAAGCGGAACCGACGCCGAGACACCACGTTCAGGCGCCTACTCGGGCTGGCTGACGCGACGGCGGTGGCGATCGCCCTGACCAGCAGTGCACTCGTGTTCGGAGAGGACGCGATCACCCTGTCGCTTCTCGCAGCGCCGATCCTGGTAGTAGTGGCGGCGAAAGCCGTCGGACTCTATGACCGCGACGAGCACCTCCTCCACAAGACCACGCTCGAGGAGGTGCCGAAGATCTTCTCTCTGGCCACACTCGCCGCCCTGTTTCTGTTCTTCTCTATCGACATCCTGATCGCGGGGGAACTCGGCCAGCGGCAGGTGATGGGCACCTGGATCGCGCTCTTCGGGCTGATGGTGAGCTTCCGCGGTCTGGCGCGAATGGCCGGGCGCCGGCTGACCGAAGCCGAACGGTGTCTACTGTTCGGTACGACTGACCGGGAGCGGGAACTGCGTGACGCGATTGAGCTGAGCGATGCCAGCCATGCCAGCGTCGTCGGAATGCTCCCGGCAGCGGACTACCTGCACCTTGCCCACGACGGCGAAATGCCTGCCTTGCCCGAGCGGCTCCTCGATGAACTCGAAGTGGACCGGGTAGTGGTGGCGCCCGGACCCCATGACGACGACGTGCTGATGTTCGCGATCAGGGAGCTACGGGAAGCCGGGGTCAAGGTGAGCCTGCTGCCCAATAGCTCCCGCATGGCGGGTAGCTCGGTCGAACTTGACCACCTCGGAGGCATCACCTTGCTCGGCATGCGCGGTTTCGATATCAGCCGCTCCTCGAAGGTGATCAAGCGCGGCTTCGATCTGGCCTTAGCCATCGCACTCTTGATTTCTCTTGCGCCACTGATAGCGGTCGTCGCAGTCGGGATCAGGATGGGCTCGCCCGGTCCAGTCCTTTTTCGACAGCGGCGCGTAGGCCGGCGCGGGGAGCAGTTCGAAATGCTCAAGTTCCGCAGCATGCGCGAAGGCTCCGAGGGCAGGCGGTCCAACCTGCTCCATCTAAATCGCGGTGCTGAGGGGTTGTTCAAGATCCCCGACGACCCCCGCGTCACCCGCATCGGTCGCTTCCTCCGCCGCACCAACCTCGACGAGCTGCCGCAGATGGTCAACGTGGTCAAGGGCAACATGAGTATCGTCGGTCCGCGTCCGCTGGTACCGGAGGAGGATCTGCGCGTCGAGGGTCGCTACCGCCGCCGCCTTGCGGTGCGGCCGGGGATCACCGGGCACTGGCAGGTTCTCGGTTCCGCCAGAGTGCCGATCGACGAGATGGTCAAACTCGACTATCTGTACGTCGCCAACTGGTCGCTGTGGCGGGATATCGTCCTGGTCATTCGAACTTTGCCGCTGACGCTGCGTCGGCGCGGAATGTAGCCCGGGATCCCCCGGCTCGAAGCCGGGGAGTATGAGCTCACCGGCCAGATGCGGATGGGCGGCGTGGAAACCGAGGTCGCCGGGGAGACTGTCTTGAGCGGAACTGACGAACATGCCTTTGAGGACGCCGAGATCGTTGACTTTCCGTCCCCCGCGCTGTTCGAGGCGAACCGGTTGAGATCAAATCGACCTTTCTCGATGAGAGCCTTATTTGTCGCCCCATCGGCACGCAAGCAGATTGCTTAAGCCAGGCACGTACGGGCCGAGGTATCGGCGTCGATTCTGTCCACCGATCCAAACGAGTCGGCCTCATCGACGACTCGTGATTGCCGAACTCGACCCGAGTGATCACCCGATAGTCGAGGGCAGGGTCACTCAGCACTCCGGCCGACGCCCGACCGCGCACCTCCGCCGTCGCGGCAGGCGGTCGCATCCGGCTGTCCCTCCCCCAACTCCCTCGCGTAGGCCTCGGCCGCGCCGATCCGCTCGAGCTTGGTCGGATGGGTGCCGAACAGGAGCTGCCAGCCGACCGCGGGGTCGGGATCGCTGAGGTTGGCGGCGCCGATCCGTTGCTGGAGGCAGACGAGGCCCTGAGGGTCCTCGGTCAGCTCGAGCGCGAAGCGGTCCGCCTTGCGCTCAACCGCGCGGGAGAGCTGGTTGCCGACCAGGCCGAGGCCGAAGCTGACCACGGCGATCGCGAAGGCATAGGCTGGAAGGGCGGCGGCGCGCCCCGGTCCGGTCCCCGCGCGCAGGGCGAGCCGGTCGCCCACCAGCCGCACCAGCAGCATCCCCAGCGGTGCCACGATCGCGACGAAGGCGATTCCTCGCCAGATGTCGGGGGCGGCGACGTGGCCGAGCTCATGCGCGACCACCGAGCGCAGCGCCGCCCGCTCGGCGCCGTCGAGGAGGTTGTCGTAGATCACCACCCGCCGGGTCCCGCCGATGCCGCTCACGTAGGCGTTGAAGGACGTACCGCGGCGCGAGGCGTCTACCTCGTAGACCTCCCCCACCTCCACCCCGGCCCGCTCGGCCAGCTCGAGCACGTCAGCTCGCACCGGCCCCGGCGGCAGCGGCTCAAAGTCATTGAAGGCGGGTGCGATCACCACCGGCGCGAGCCAGCTCTGCACAATCGCGAACGCCACCACGACCCCCGCCCCCGCCACCCACCACAGCCGCGGTAGCCGACGCTGGAGCCAGATCAGCAGCGCAGCGCCCACCGCGGCGAAGAGCAGGCCGAAGGCGAGCGCGCCGCCGCGGTCGGCCAGCCACTCCCAGAGGCCCTGGGTGGAGATGCCGAAATCCACCGCACGCTCGTGGGCGATAAGGCGGGGAGCGAGCGTGACGGCGAAGACCAGCAGCGAGAGCGCCACGCCGAGTCCGGCCGCCGCCAGCCACTCGCGCGAGCCGAGCCGGTCGCGCAGCCGGCGCACCACCCCCATTCCCACCGTCGCCGCCAGCCCCAGCGCGACCAGCTCCAGCCCGAGCGCGGCCAGCCCGAGCCAGCTCTGCCCGTCGCGATAGCTGCCCGCCTCAGCCACCTGGTCGGCTGGGAAGTACCGTTCCACCGGCGCGGGCGGGCCCGGCTCGGGCAACGTCGGCGCCAAGGCAAGCGCAGCCACCTCCGCGACCACCAAAGCCGCCACCGCGGTCGCAATTATCCACGCGCCCGACGGCCGCGTCATCGCCCGCTCACTCATCCCCACCTACGATAGGGAGGCGCCCTCCCGTACCCGGCGGCACGAGCCATGAAGATCGCCATCCTCAGCGACATCCACGGAAACCTCCCGGCCCTCGAGACGGTCCTCGAGGACACCGCCGACACCGACGTCGACGAGCTCTGGTGCCTCGGGGACACCGTCGGCTACGGCGCCTTTCCCAACGAGTGCGCTGCCCTCGTGCAGGAGCGCTGCTCGGCGGCGCTGCTGGGGAACCACGACCTCGCCGCCCTCGGCCGGCTCGACACCTCCACCTTCAGCGCAGCCGCCTCGGCCGCGGTCGAGTGGTCGGAGGCCGCCCTCGACGAGCGCACCCGCGCCTACCTCGGGACGCTCAGCCCCTCCGACGCCAGCCGCCCCGCCGCGCTCTACCACGCCTCCCCCCGCGACCCGGTCTGGGAGTACGTGCTCTGGCCCGAGCAGGCGGCGGAGTGCCTGATGGCCCAAGAGCGACGGGTGAGCATGGTCGGCCACTCCCACGTGGCCCTGTTCTTCTCGATCCCCGAGCCGACCGACCCGCGTGCGGCGCCCGAGCGGGAGGCGCGCGGCTGGCAGGCGGGGGCGGGGACCAAGCTGGAGATCTCCGAGGGACGGTGGCTGATCAACCCCGGCAGCGTCGGCCAGCCCCGCGACGGGGACCCCCGCGCCGCTTGGCTCGAGCTGGACACCGAGACCTGGGAGGCGACCTATCACCGGATCGCCTACGACATCGAGCGCGCCGCCACCGCGATCTTCGCCGCGGGACTCCCGGAGAACCTCGGCAAGCGACTCCACGTAGGTCGTTGAGCGAGATGTCGCCGGAGCTAGACTCGCCCCCAATGGGACTGCGACCGCATATCGCCCTGCTCGCCTGCCTCGCGGCGCTCGGCCTGGCCGCCTGCGGGTCGAGCGACGATGGGGAGATCCCGCCGCAGACGGCGCAGGAGCTGATCGCCAACCTCGACT
>JBPCOO010000123.1:0-9191 GCA_051000155.1 Solirubrobacterales bacterium
CCATGTAGGTGTCCATGTGCCCCCAGTAGCCGCTCTTGGCCGCGTTCATCTCGAGAAACTCCTGGAGATCTTGATCGGGGTGGGGGTGGGGCATCGGGATGTAGCCCGGGAGGATGTTGTAGAGGGTGGGAATGTCGGTCGAGCCCTGGATCGAGGCGTGGCCGCGGAGCGCGAGGATGCCGCCACCGGGACGCCCGATGTTGCCGAGCAGGAGCTGGAGGATGGCCGCGGTGCGGATGTATTGGACGCCGACGGTGTGGTGGGTCCAGCCGACCGCGTAGCAGAAGGCGGAAGTGCGCTCGCGGCCGGAGTTCTGGACGAGCGCCTCGCAGACCTCGTGGAAGTCGGCCTCCTCGATCCCGCAGACCTCAGCCACCTTCTCTGGCGTGTAGCGGCTGAAGTGACGCTTGAGGATCTGGAAGACGCAGCGGGGATGGCTGAGGTCGGGGTCGGTGGCGGGCGGTTCGCCATGCTCCATCTCGCCGGCCCCGGCGTAGTGAGCCCCCTCGCCGAAGATCGCCCCCTCCTCGCGCTTGCCGCCGGCGGCGAACACGTCCATTCCCTCGTACTGCCAGGTGGTGATGTCGTAGGAGCCCGTCTCCGGATCCCAGCCGCTGAAGAGGCCGGCGAGGTCCTCGGTGTCGGCGAAGTCCTCGTTGACGATCACCTCGGCGTTGGTGTAGGTGCGGACGTACTCGCGGAACTCGTGGCCGCCCTCGAGGACGTAGTTGATGATCCCTCCCAAAAAGGCGATGTCGGTCCCCGCCCGCAGCGGCACGTGGGTGTCGGCGACGGCGCTGGTCCGGGTGAAGCGCGGGTCGACGTGAATCACCTTGGCGCCGCGCTCCTTCGCCTCCATCACCCACTGGAAGCCGACCGGGTGGCACTCGGCCATGTTCGATCCCTGAATCAGGATGCAGTCGGAATTCTGCAGGTCCTGCTGGAAGGTGGTGGCGCCACCCCTACCGAGCGTCGTCCCCAAACTGGGGACGGTGGAGGAGTGTCATATTCGCGCCTGATTTTCGATCTGGACGATGCCGAGGGCGCAGAAGAGCTTTTTGATCAGGTAGTTCTCCTCGTTGTCCAGGGTCGCCCCGCCGAGGCTGCCGATTCCCATCGTCCGGTTGAGCTTGCCCCCGTCGTCGGTCTCGGATTCCCAGCCGTCCTCGCGCGAGGCGATCACCCGGTCGGCGATCATCTCCATCGCCTGTTCGAGGTCGAGCTCGCTCCACTCGGTCGCGTGCGGCGCGCGGTACTTGACCTTGTATTCGCGCGAGGGGCTCTGGACCATCGACTTCGAGGCGGCGCCCTTGGGGCAGAGCCTGCCGCGGGAGATCGGGCTGTCGGGGTCGCCCTCGATCTGGGTGACCTCGCCGTCCTCTACGTAGATCCGCTGGCCGCAGCCGACCGCGCAGAAAGGGCAGATCGACTGGACCACCTCGTCGGCGGTGGCGGTGCGCGGCCGGAGCGAGGCCGAACGACGGGACCGGGCCGCGGAGCCTCGGCCGCTGGGATCGTCGCCGCGAAGCTGTCGAACCAGCGGAAGGGAGGTTGGATCGAACCGAGGGCTCACCTTGTCATCAACCTACCCGATCGCGGCCGTCCGGTAATCATCGCTCCGATCCTTCAGGCCGGCTCCGGGCCCACTAGCCGGGCCCGGCCCAGTCGAGGCTACGTCCGGTTTGGCCCCACCGTCCGGCGGGGTAGCTTGCGATGGTGCTGACCGACCGGAGAAAGCGCTACCTGCTGGCGACGGTCACCCCGCTGGCGCCGATCTTCGGCAGCGGTTTCCTCATCATCGTCCCGGTGCTGGAGCGGAGCCTCGGTGCGCTAGCCATCGTCGGAGTTTCAGCGGTCTGCGCGAATCGCTCGGCGGCTCGCGGGCGTACCTGATCAGCGGGGTGGCGGCGATCATCCTGCTCTCGACCGTCGGCACCTTGGCCATCATCGCGATCGCCTCCCGCGCCTTCGCCGCCTACTACTCGCTCCAGGCGGTGATCGCGCTGTTTGCCGAGCCGGCGGGGTAGGTCGGCGACCGACGACCTGCCGCCCGGCCCGTATATCTCGGGGGCGGCACGGGTAGTGTCAGTTCCATGAACCAGATCACCGATACGCACCGCGAGGGCGGGCACCTCGGTGCCCGCCGCTGGCTGATTGCCGAGGGCTACATCCCCTCCCGCGGCAATGGACCCGAGCCGGAGATGTGCAGCCACGAGACCGCCTGCATCCTCAACACTGGAGCCGACGACGTGGAGGTCGAGATCACCATCTACTTCTCCGACCGCGAGCCAGTGGGGCCATATCTCCATACCGTCCCGGCGAGGCGAACCAGCCACCTCCGCTTCAACGACCTCGAAGACCCCGAGCCGGTCCCGCGCGATACCGACTACGCCAGCCTGATCACCGCCTCTGCGCCGATAGTGGTTCAGCACAGCCGCCTCGACTCGCGCCAGGCCGAGAACGCCTTGATGACGACGATTGCGCACCCGGTCGATGGCTAGCGACGACTCCGGACCCGGCCCGCGGCCTCTGGCGCTGGTGCGAGCGGCGTTCGGAGCGCTCCTGCTCTGCTTCCCGGACTTCATGCTGCGCGAGGTCCCGCACCGCAAGATCGATCATCCGGCCGACGTGGTCGCCAGGATCCTCGGCCTCCGCCACCTGATCGAGGCGGCGGTCCTCGGCCGTCGCCGCTCTCGCACCTGGGTCCTGCTGGCGGTCGCCGTCGACGTCATCCACGCCGCCACCGCGTTCGGCTTGGCGGCCGTCGACGACCGCCATCGCAGGGTCGCCCTCAGCAACGGGGTCAGCGCGATCCTGCTCGCTATCTGGGGAGCGTTCGAGTTGCGCGATGGCTGATCGCTCCGATCTCGAGTTCACCTACTCGCTGATCGATGAGATCTTTCGACTCAGCCTTGGTGAGAGGGCCGACTTCAGCGGAGCCAAGTTCGAAGGCGACTGGTCGCTCTCGCTGGAGGAGGCGCAGCGCCGCAAGCACGACTACGTCGCCGAGCAGATCGGGATCGAACCTGGACGCAGGGTGCTCGACCTGGGCTGCGGCTGGGGTCCGCTGCTCAACTCCATTCGCGAGCGGGGTGCCGAGGGCGTGGGGGTGACCCTCTCCTCCGCCCAGGCCGCCTCCTGCCGGCGGCAGGGACTCGATGTTCATCTCCGCGACGCCACCACGATCACGCGCGATGACTTCGGTGGCTTCGACGCGATCGCCAGCCTCGGAGCCTTCGAGCACTTCTGCTCGCCGGAGGAGTACGAGGCCGGCCGGCAGGAGGGGAAGTACTGCGGCATCTTCGAGCGGCTCGCCGACCTGCTGCCCTCAGGAGGCAGACTGTTCGTGCAGACGATGGTCTTCGGGCGCAACATGATCGATCCTTCGGAGATCGACATCGAAGCGCCCCGCCACTCCGACGGTTGGTACGTGGCCTTGATGGGCAAGCAGTTCCCCGGTTCCTGGCTGCCCTTCGGCGCCGAGCAGGTGATCGAATGCGCCGAGCCGCACTTCGACCATGTCGCCCACGTCAGCGGCCGGCTCGATTACCTGGAGACGATCCGCCGCTGGCGGGAGTTGTTCGCCGCCCCCAGCGCGCGCAAGACGTTGATGAAGCTCCGTCTGGTACCCAACTGGCTGCGCGATCCTGACTTTCGCCTGGCCTTCACCTCGGGCGTCAGCGCCAACAGCGTCTGTTTCGAGCGCGAGCTGCTCGACCACTACCGGATTACCTTCGAGAAGCGCTGAGGGTAGGCCGCGCCCTCTGCACCTCAGTCGCGCAGCGCTCCGCCCGCTCCCGCCGCCGCGACCACCGCCACCAGCCCTCCCAGCAGCGCCCGCCGGTGCTTGGTCGCCCAGAGCTGGATGCTGTGGGAGTGGGCCTGATCGGAGTAGCGGCCACGAGCGCCGGGGTCGAGATCGGTGGATTCGAACAGGTTGCCCTCGCGGACGCCGTCGACCTCCGGATCGGTCTGCTGGCCTGAGACCGCAGTCCGGGCGAGGTAGCGCTCGGCGAGCCACGGGGCAATCTTGTTGCCGAGGATGGTGTAGACGCTGGAGACGCCGACGTAGACCTCGCGCCGCTTGTTGTGGGCGGCCCAGTGGACGGCGTCGGCGGCGACCTCCGGCTCGAAGATCGGCGGCACCGGCATCGGGTACTTCGGCATCTTCGAGCGGCAGTGGTCGAACTGCGGGGTGTTGTGGCCCGGGAGCTGGACCATGGTCATGTGGACGTTCGACCCCTTGTGCCGCAGCTCGGTCCGGATCGACTCGAAGAAGCCCTTGGTCGCGTGCTTGGCGCCGCAGTAGGGGGACTGGAGCGGGATGCCGCGGTAGGCCATCGCCGAGCCGACCAGCACGATCGTTCCCCGGTCGCGCTCGCTCATTCGCTTCAGCGCTGCCTGGGTTCCCCAGACGAAGCCGTGGTAGGTGACGTCGGTCGCCCGCTGGAACTCCTCCGGCTCGATGTCGGTGAAGAAGGAGAAGATCGTCGTCATCGCGTTGTTGACCCAGATGTCGATCGGCCCGAAGGCCTCCTCGACCGCGCTGGCCGAGGCTTCGACGAAGGCGTGGTCGGAGACGTCGCCGGGGAGGATCAGCGCTTCGCCGCCCCGCTCCTCTACCTCGCGTTTGACCGCCTCAAGGCCGTCGCGACCGCGCGCGATCAGCCCGATCTTCGCCCCCTCGTCGGCGAACCGTCGCGCGATCGCCCGGCCCATCCCCGAGGTTGCGCCGGTGACCACAACTGTCTCGCTCATCTCATTCCTCTCATCGATGGGTTTGCGGATGGGACTTCCAGCCAATACTCCTTCCCTCAATCGCGGTCCGCTTAAACCGGCGAGCGAGATCGTCCACTTGCACGCCGGCCGACGCGTGCATCGTGGCGGGCGATAACGGGTACGAGCCGGCTGTGACCGATCACAGGCAAAGGAGGGCTTCAAGTAGGGACGAGCGCGGCTTCGCGCCGCTCGGCGACTACGGGGCTATCGGCAACCAGCGCTCGGCGGCGCTGGTGGGTCTCGACGGGTCCATCGACTGGCTCTGCCTGCCGGAGTTCGACTCCCCGAGCGTCTTTGGCGCTCTGCTCGATCCGTCCGCCGGTCGCTTCGAGCTTGCTCCGGTGGGAGAGTTCGAGGTCTCTCGCCGCTACCTGCCCCAGACCAACGTCCTCGAGACGACTTTCCACTGCGACGGC
Source organism: Solirubrobacterales bacterium (assembly GCA_051000155.1). Taxonomy (GTDB): domain Bacteria; phylum Actinomycetota; class Thermoleophilia; order Solirubrobacterales; family 70-9; genus CAXMST01. The sequence goes on from JBPCOO010000123.1 coordinate 5,196, forward strand.
GGTGAGCTGCGGCTGATCGACAGCATGACCCTGCCCGAGGCGAGTCCGGTCAACTGGGTTGAGCTGATCCGCAGGGTCGAGTGCACCGCGGGCGAGATCGAGCTGCACTGGTGCTGCAAGCCCAGGCCCGACTACGGCTCCGAGGTGCCCGAGGCGGGGTCGCGGGCAGGGACGGCCGCACTCTCGTACGCGGAAGGAACGCTGCTGCTCCAGTCGTTCAGCCTGGGGGATCCGGAGGAGATCGACGGCGCCTACCGGGGAAAGGCGCGGTTGGCCGAAGGCGAGGCCGGCCTGCTGGGGCTGTGCGCGTTCGAGCTGGGCTCGCCAATCATCGCCTCCCACCACGACGAGTACGAGTCGCGGCTGGGAGAGACGATCGAGCACTGGCGCCACCGTGCCTCCGTCTGCGACTACGAGGGGCCCTGGGAGGAGGCTGTCCGCCGCAGCGCGCTGGCGCTACTGCTCTGCACGCACGTCAACCCCGGGGCGATCGTCGCCGCCCCGACCACGTCGCTACCCGAGGCGATCGGTGGCTCGCGCAACTGGGACTACCGCTTCTGCTGGCTCCGGGACATGGGCTTCACCCTGGAGGCGATGCTGCGGCTGGGCTATCGCGATCAGGTCCACACCTCGCTCGACTGGATGCTGGCCGCGACCAGCCGCACCCATCCGCGCCTGCGGGTCTTCTACGAGCTCGACGGTGACGTTGGGCGGGGCGAGCGTCACCTCGACCTCGCCGGCTACCGGGGTTCGACGCCCGTCAACGACGGCAACCGGGCCGGCAGCCAGCTCCAGCTCGGAAACTACGGTGATCTGATGCAGACCATCTGGCTCTTCTGCCGCGATGGCGGCGACCTCGACCAGCGGATCCGCCAGCGGGTGACGGAGGTGATCGATCTGCTTGCCGAGATCTGGAAAGACCCCGACGCCAGCATCTGGGAGCTCGAGGACGCGGAGCAGTACTCCCAGGGAAAGCTGTCGGCTTGGCTTGCCTTCGACCGCGCGGTGCGGCTGGCGGAGGAGGGTCGGCTTCCCGGTGGAGAGGTCGAGCGCTGGCGGGAATGCCGCGACGCCGCCGTCGACTACATCGAGGACAACTGCTTCTCGGAGGAGTTCGGCGCCTACGTCCAGTACCCGGGCACCGATGCGCTCGACGCCTCGATGCTGCTCGGCTTCCGTATCGGCTACGGAGACCCCTCCGATGCCGATGACCGACGCGGGCGGCGACTGCTCGGGACGCTCGAGGCCGTGCGCGAGCGGCTCGGCCGAGGGGAGTTGCTCTACCGCTACTCGGGGATGGAGGAGGCCGAGGGCGCCTTTCTCGCCTGTTCGTTTTGGATGGTCAAAGCGCTCGCGCTGAGCGGGCGCGGGCAAGAGGCGCGGGCGACGATGGACGCGCTCGTCGGCCGCGCCAACGACCTCGGCCTCTATACGGAGCAGATCGATCCCGAAAGCGGCGAGCTGCTCGGCAACATGCCGCAGGCCCTCACCCACCTGGCGCTGATCAACGCCGCGGTGACGATCGAGCGCGGCGAGCCGCTGGCTCGCCACTGAGGCAGGCGGCCGGCACCCAACCCCCCGTTGAATAGCACTGGGCGCTTCCGGGTAGGGCTTAGTTAGTTAGCAAACTTTCGCTATTTCATTAGCAGCCACTCCCACTTACCCGAGGGGAGCAGGGTTGGGAAACAGACACGATGGGCGCGCCAGCCGCACCCCGGAAAGGAGCCAGCGGCATGAGCCAGACCGTCGGGTCCTACATGTTGGAGCGTCTACATAGCCACGGGGTCGACAAGATCTACGGCTATCCGGGCGATGGCATCACCGGGATCACCGTTGCGCTGCCCGATCACGCGGAGCAGATCGAGTTCCTCCAATGCCGTCACGAGGAGGTCGCCGCCTTCGCCGCCTGCGCCCACGCCAAGTTCTCCGGCGATCTCGGCGTCTGCCTGGCGACCTCTGGCCCCGGCGCGGTCCACCTGCTCAACGGTCTCTACGACGCCAAGCTCGACCACCAGCCGGTCCTGGCCATCGTCGGCCAGCAGGCGCGGATGTCGCTCGGCGCCTCCTATCAGCAGGAGATTGATCTTGGCGTCCTGTTCAAGACGTCGCCCACGAATTCGTCGAGGTCTGCTCCACCCCCGAACAGATCCGCCACTTGGTCGATCGCGCCGTCCGCACCGCTCGGGCGACCCGCTCGGTGACCTGCCTGATCATCCCCAACGACGTCCAGGAGGCCGAGCACTCGGACCCTCCGCGTGAGCACGGAGCGGTCTTCTCCTCCGGCGCCCAGGCGCTGAAGCCGCGGATCGTTCCTCCCGCGGAGGAGGTTCGCCGGGCCGCCGAGGTGATCAACTCCGGCAGCAAGGTGGCGATCCTGATCGGACAAGGTGCTGCCGGCGCCCGCAAGGAGGTCGAAGAGATCGCCGAGCTCTGCGGGGCCGGAGTGGCGAAGGCCCTCAACGGCAAGGACGCGCTCCCCGACACCCTGCCGTACGTGACCGGGTCGATCGGCTTGCTGGGGACTAAGCCGAGCTACGAGCTGATGGACGGTTGCGACACCCTGCTGATGGTCGGCACCAGCTTCCCCTACTCGGAGTGGCTGCCGGAGGAGGGTGCCGCCCGAGGCGTGCAGATCGATATCGACGCCAAGATGATCGGTCTCCGGTTCCCGACCGAGGTCAACCTGCTCGGCGACGCCCGCGAGACCCTGCGCGAGTTGATCGGGCAGATCGAGCGCAAAGAAGATCGCTCCTGGCGGGAGAAGATCTGCTCCGAGGTCGAGCGCTGGTGGGATATCCAGCGCGAGGTGGCGATGATCGACGCCAACCCGGTCAATCCCCAACGGGTCTTCTACGAGCTCAACCAGCGGCTCCCCGACAACGTCGTTCTCACAGCCGACTCGGGCTCGGCGACCAACTGGTGGGCGCGACACCTCCGGATGCGAGACGGAATGCGGGCGGCGCTCTCGGGAACCCTGGCGACGATGTGCCCGGCGGTCCCCTACGCGGTCGCGGCCAAGGAGGTGTTCCCTGACCGCCCCGTGATCGCCAGCCTCGGCGACGGCGCGATGCAGATGCTCGGGATCAACGCGCTGATCGATATCGCCAACTACCAGGAGCGCTGGTCGAACAAGCAGATGATCGTCTGCATTCTCAATAATCAGGATCTCAACCAGGTCACCTGGGAGCAGAGGGTGATGGGCGGCTCCCCCAAGGTCGAGACCAGTCAGGTGTTGCCTGATTTCGACTACGCCGGTTACGCCGAGCTGCTCGGCCTCAAGGGGATCAAAGTCGACGATCCCGACCGCGTCGGCGACGCCTGGGATGAGGCGCTCGCCCACGACGGCCCGGTGGTGCTGGAGGCGATCACCGATCCGGAGGTGCCGCCGCTCCCGCCTCACATCCAGCTCGACCAGGCGGTCGGGATGGCGAAGACGCTCGCCCAGGGCGACCCGGCGGCGCTCGAGATGATCCGGCAGTCGTTCAAGGGCAAGCTGAAGGAGTTCACCACCCGCTGAGGCCGAGATGGTGTCGAGCGAGTCAACCATCACCGGGGTCGGGGTCTCCGCCTACGAGATCCCGACCCCTGAGCCGGAGCCCGACGGCACCCTGGAGTGGGCCTCGACCACCTACGTCGTCTGCGAGGTGGAGGCTGCGGGCGGCGAGATCGGGATCGGCTACACCGCCGGCGATGCGGTCTGCGCGCGATTGATCGAGGGAACGCTTGCGGAGGTCGTCTGCGGCGCCGACGCGATCGCGCCGCAGCGGATCCAGGCCGGCCTGTTCGCGGCTACCCGCAACTCCGGGCGGCCGGGGATCGTCGCGCTCTCGGTCTCGGCGATCGATCTGGCGGTCTGGGATCTGAAGGCGAAGCTGGTGGGGCTGCCCCTGGTCGAGCTGCTCGGGCCGATGAAGGAGTCGATTCCGGTCTACGGTTCGGGCGGGCTGACCTCGTATTCGACCGAGCAGCTCACATCCGAGCTCGGCGGCTGGGTCG
>JBPCOO010000235.1:0-3819 GCA_051000155.1 Solirubrobacterales bacterium
CCTCCCCACCTTCCAGCGGGAGACCCGCGCCACCCTCACCCGCCTCGACGCCTTCCAGGAGAACACCAGGCCCCTGATCCGCCTGCTCGGACCGGTCGCAGAAGACCTCAGCCCCACCCTCAGAAGCGTCCGCCGCCTCTCGCCGAACCTGACCCGCCTGTTCCCCGACATCGACCAGTTGATCCGCGCCTCGGCGATCGGCTCCCCGGCACTGCGTAGCTTCCTTGACGGCCTCGCCCCGGTCCTTCGTGACCTCGACCCCTTCCTCGCCAACCTCAACCCCGTGATCGGCTGGCTCGACTACCACTCGGCCACCATCAACGACTTCCTCACCGCGCCTCCCTCCGGCATCTCGGGCACGCTGACGCCGGAGCCCAACCAGCCCGCCGCCCGTCACTCCCTCCGCCAGCTCGGCTACATCACCCAGGAGACCCTGTCGCTCTACGAGGAGCGGCTGCCGACCAACCGGGGTAATGGATCCCTCGAGCCGCTCACGGAGATCATTGCGCGTGGCAGGGCGGGGGTCCAGGGGTCCTTCCCCAACTTCAACTGTGACCACGTCGGCGGCGAGGTCCTCCGGTCGAATCCCCGCACCGGCGCCAACTTCGACGCGTGCTTCCTCGCGCCCGACTTCCCCGACGTCGGCAACAACACGATGTTCCCGCAGGTCCTCAAGGACGGGCCGGCCACCAATCCCTGATTCGCGATCCGCCGCGGATAGTGGGAAGTAGTAAGTTCTACTTCCTACTATTTTGGCGGTCCTGCAGACACACGTAGATCCCCGCTCGGATCAGTTCAAAGAGAACCGGCAGCGGATGCTCGAGCGTCTCGAAAAGCTCGACGACCAGCTGCGGAAGGCGCGCGAGGGGGGCGGTGCCGAGCGGATCGAACGCCACCACAGCCGCGGTCGGATGCTCCCGCGTGAGCGGATCGAATCGCTGCTGGATCGGGATTCGCCCTTCCTCGAGCTGGCGCCGCTGGCGGCCTACGGCTCCGAGTACGAGGTTGGTGCGTCCACCGTCGCCGGGATCGGCCTGGTCGAAGGAGTCGAGTGCCTGATCAGCGCCAACGATCCAACGGTCCGGGGGGGCACCTCCAACCCCTACACCCTGCGCAAGGGCTTGCGCACGCAGGAGATCGCGATCCAAAACCGTCTGCCGGCGATCGGCTTCGTCGAGTCCGGGGGCGCCGATCTACCTCGTCAGAAGGAGATCTTCGTTCCGGGCGGCGCCACCTTCAAGAACCTCACCCAGATGTCGGCTGCCGGGATCCCGACGGTGGCGATGGTCACCGGCAACGCCACCGCCGGCGGCGCCTACATGCCGGGGATGAGTGACTACGTGGTGATGGTGGAGGAGCAGGGCCTCGTCTTCCTCGGCGGTCCGCCACTGGTGAAGATGGCGACCGGCGAGGAGGCCGAGGAGGAGGAGCTGGGCGGCGCCGCGATGCACTCGCGGGTCTCCGGCGTGAGCGAGTTCATGGCCACCGACGAGCTCGACGCCTCCCGGATCGGTCGCGAGATCATCCGCAACCTCAACTGGCGCAAGCTCGGTCCCGAGCCCCGCGGCGACGCCGCCGATCCGCTCCACGATTCCGAGGAGCTGCTCGGGATCGCCTCCCACGACCTCAAGATCCCATTCGAGGCGCGGGAGGTGATCGCCCGCATCGTCGACGGCTCCCGCTTCGATGAGTTCAAGCCCGGCTACGGCACCCAGCTCGCCACCGGCTGGGCCGAGCTCTGCGGCTACCCCGTCGCGATCCTCGCCAACAACGGCGTGCTCTTCAACGAGGATGCGGAGAAGGCCGCGCATTTCATCCAGCTCGCCGATCAGGTCGACACCTCGCTGCTGTTCATGCAGAACACGATGGGATACATCGTCGGCACCGACTACGAGCAGCGCGGGATCGTCAAGGCCGGGGCGAAGATGATCAACGCTGTCGCCAACGCCGGCGTGCCTAAGCTCACCCTGATGATGGGCGGCTCCTACGGCGCGGGCAACTACGGCATGTGCGGGCGCAGCTTCGATCCCCGATTCATCTTCAGTTGGCCCAACTACCGCTCGGCGGTGATGGGTCCGAAGCAGCTCGCCGGAGTGATGGAGATCGTCATGCGGGGCAAGGCCGAGCGTCGCGGAATCGAGGTCGATGAGGAGCAGCTCACGGCGGAAACCAAGGCGGTGGAAGAACAGATCGAGGCCGAGTCCGACGCCTTCGTCTCCGGGGGGGAGCTCTGGGACGACGGCATGATCGATCCCCGCGACACTCGCACCGCGCTCGGGATCGCGCTCTCGGCGATCCACTCCAACGAGGTTTCGGGCTCGCGCCAATTCGGCGTCTTCAGGATGTAGATGACGGCCGATCGAGCGATACGCAAGGTCTTGGTGGCCAACCGTGGAGAGATCGCCCGGAGGGTTTTCGCAAGCTGCCAACGGATGGGAATCGCCACCGTCGCCGTCTACTCGGAGGTGGACGCGGGAGCCCCGTTCGTCGCCGATGCCGATGAGGCCGTTCCGCTCGGCGGCATCACCGCGGCCGAGTCCTACCTGCGCGCCGAGGCGGTGATCGAGGCGGCCGAGCGGGCCGGCGCCGACGCGATCCACCCCGGCTACGGCTTCCTCGCTGAGAATGCGGACTTCGCCCGCGCGGTCGGCGCAGCCGGGCTGACCTGGATCGGACCCCCGACCGGGGCGATCGAGGTGATGGGATCGAAGGTGCGCGCGCGGGCGCAGATGGAGGATGCCGGCGTGCCGGTGCTCCCCGGCGTCGAGCTGGAGGGCAGCGAGGATCTGGCCGCCGAGGCCGAACGGATCGGCTTCCCGCTCCTGGTCAAGGCATCGGCGGGCGGCGGCGGCAAGGGAATGAGGACGGTCTCCGACCCATCGGAGCTGGAGGCGGCAGTCAACGGCGCCCGGCGTGAGGCCGAGTCGGCCTTCGGCGACGGCACGGTCTTCCTCGAGCGCTTCCTCGAGCACCCCCGGCATATCGAGATCCAGGTGGTCGCCGACGAGGCCGGGCGGACGGTCAGCCTCGGCGAGCGCGAGTGCTCGATCCAGCGGCGCCACCAGAAGGTGGTCGAGGAGGCGCCTTCGGTCGCGGTCGATCCGGATCTGCGGCAGCGGATGGGCGCGGCTGCAATCGCCGCCGCAGAAGCGGTCTCCTACGTCGGCGCGGGCACGGTCGAGTTCCTCCTCGCCCCCGACGGGAGCTTCTACTTCCTCGAGATGAACACGCGACTGCAGGTCGAGCATCCGGTGACCGAGCTGGTCACCGGTCTCGACCTGGTCCGCCTCCAGCTCGCGGTTGCTGCGGGTGAGCCGCTGCCCCGGGGGGTGGGGGAGGGGGAGCCGCGCGGCCACGCGATCGAGGTTCGACTGTACGCCGAGGACCCGGCGGGTGGCTTTCTCCCCCAGACCGGGACCGTGAGCGTGATCGAGGTACCCGACTCCGCTGGATTCGCGCCCGCCGTCACGGTTGCGGTTGCCGACGGCCCCATCCGCCTCGATTCCGGAATCGCCTCCGGTGAGGAGGTGAGTCCTCACTACGACCCGATGCTGGCCAAGGTGGTTTCCTGGGGGCCGACCCGGGGCGAGGCGGCCGCCCGACTTGCACGAGCCCTGCGGGGGGCCCGAATCCACGGGATCACCACCAACCGCGACTTTCTCGTGCGCACCCTCGAGCATGCCGCGTTTGCCGAGGGGGAGACCGACACCGGGTTCATCCAGTCCCACCTCGAAGAGCTGACCGATCCCCTGACCGGCGCGGGAGAGTTGTGAGGGGGGAGGGGGGGTCCGGGAACGGCCGCGAGGGCGCCGGTGAACC
>JBPCOO010000284.1:0-3106 GCA_051000155.1 Solirubrobacterales bacterium
CCTCGAGACGCTCGGCGATCGTCTTGGTGACGCGGTCGTAGACATCGTCCTGATGGGTGATCGCCTCCGCACCGGCCGCCTGGGCAAGCAGGTTGACGCTGAAGGGCTGACGGACCGCATCGACCGCTGCTCGGAACTTGGCTGAGCCGATCGCGTAGCCGCAGCGGAGCCCCGCCAGCCCGTAGACCTTGCTGAAGGTCCGCAGGCAGACCAGGTTGGGAAACTGCTTGAGCAGGTCGAGCGAGGAGTCGGGGTCGTCGAGGGTCTGGAGCTCGACGTAGGCCTCGTCCAGGATCACGGTGGTGTAGTCGGGCACCTTCTCCATGAACTCCGCGATCCGGCTGACGGGATGGCAGGCACCGGTGGGGTTGTTGGGATTGCAGACGATCACGAGCTGGGTGGCGGCGGTGATCTCGGCGGCCATCGCGTCGAGGTCGTGCTCGTAGCCCGCCAGCGGCACGCGGATCTCCCGGGCACCCGAGAGCGGCGCAAGCTGCGGGTACATCGAGAACGAGGGCCAGGCGTAGAGGAGCTCGTCGCCCTCCTCGCAAAGCGCGAGCGCGGCCGCCAAGAGGATCTCACAGGAGCCGTTGGAGACCGCGACCCCGGCGGGATCGACCTCCTTGCGATCGGCAATCCGCTTGCGCAGGAGCGCCTCGTGCTGGTCGGGGTAGCGGTTGGCCTCGGCGGCGGCGCGGGCGATCGCTTCCACCACCGCGGGGTGCGGTCCCCAGGGGGACTCGTTCGAGGCGAGCTTGATCATCTCGGTCGACTCGTAGGTCCGCCGCGCGCGCTCGAGGTCCATCCCCCCCTCGTAATGGGGCAGGCGAGAGAGCTTGTCGGCGAAGCGGACGGCCATCGGACTACCTACTGGGCCGAGTGTAGGTCGGCGCGAAGCTGGCGGGCCGCGCCGAGATAGGTGTGGGCGGGCTCGTGGGTGGCGGGCGCGTAGTAGTGGACCATCGCCCGGATCACCCTCGGCATCGCCCCGGGCACGACCATCTCCCGGGTGCAGAGCAGCGGCACCTGGTCCAGACCGATCGCGCGGGCGGCCACGGCCGGGAACTCGGCGTTGAGGTCATCGGTGCAGGTGAGGATGCAACTGATCATCGCCTCCGGCGCGAGCTGGTTGCGACGCATCAGCTCGGCCATCAACTCATCGGCGGCCCGCAGAATCGAGGCGCGGTCGTTGGCGTCGGCCTGGGCGGCGCCGCGCACGGCGAAGACGCGCTCGGGGACGCGGCTCATCCTCCGCTCCCGGCTCTGGTGGCCTCGGCACTCATACCCCCGCATCCTTCCAGAGGCGCGCCAACTCCGAGCGAGCGAGCTTGCGTGAGGCGCCGGGCTCGAGGTCGCCGAGGCGGAGCGAGCCGAAGCTGATCCGCTCGAGGGCGACGACGTCGTTTCCCACCCGCTCGACCATCCGGCGGATCTGGCGATTGCGGCCCTCGCGGATGGTGATCTCGAGCGTTCGCGCAGCGGTCTTGGTGACCTTGGCGGGCAGCGTCGGGCCATCGTCGAGGTTGACCCCATCGCGCAGTCTCGTGAGCGAGAGCCCACGCGGGCCGTGGCGTAGCTCCACGCGATAGGTCTTCGGCACCTCGTAGCGGGGATGAGTGAGGCGGTTGGCCAGCTCGCCGTCGTTGGTCAGCAGGATCAGCCCGCTCGAGTCGGCGTCGAGCCGGCCGACGGGGTAGAGGCGCCGGTTCGTATCGACCAGCTCGACCACGGCCCGCCGGCGCCCGGGTTCCTTTGCAGTGGAGACGACGCCGACCGGCTTGTTGACCGCCCAGACCTCCCGGCCCTCGGGTGCGACCGGCTCGTCGTCAACGCGGACGCCGGAGTCGGAGTCGACGTCACGGGCAGGATCGGTGACCCGCTCCCCACCAACGCTGACCCGGCCGGCGGCGATGATCTCCTCGGCTCCGCGGCGCGAGGCGACGCCGCTGTGAGCGAGGTACTTGGCGAGCCGCATCCGCCGCCGCCCTCAGCGAACCGCGTGACCGCGCTCGGCCAGGGCGGCGACGGCGTCATGGAAGCGCACCGCCGGGACCAGCAGGTAGTCGGTGTCGAAGCTCGAGAGGGCGAAGATCGGTATCCGAGCGGCCGCCAAGGGCTCAGCGAACGATGTGAGGACCCCGCAGGTGTCGTGGGCGAGAGTGCCGCGGACGCGGAGCGCGGCCCAGTCGGCGCTGACCGTGGCTCCCGGCGGCGCCAGCTCCTCGGGGCAGACGATCGAGAGCTCATCGGGGGTCCGGGTGGCCGAGAGCAGGCGGTCCCGACTCTGCGAGATCAGCCCGGGGAGCATCGCGTCGGGCTCCAAGCGACAGATGGCGTAGCGACCGGCGAGGTGCTCCAGCTCGAAGGTCTGGGAGGCTGCCGCGCTCCCGAGTACACCCCCGTCGGCTGCTCGGTCGGGACCGGCCTCGGGCGACCCACCACGGTCGACGCCACCCGCGCTCTCAGGACTCAGAGCGCTGCTCCCCGGCCCGCAACAGCCGCTCGCGCAGCTCGGTCTTGTCCGCTGGGGTGGGATCGAACTGCGCCACGTCCGGCAGCCGGTCGAGCCCCTCGAGGCCGAAGAGGCGCTCGAACAGCTCGGTGGTCGCGTACATCGTCGCTCCGAACTGCGAGCGACCTCGCTCCTCGATCAGCCCCCGCTCCCCGAGCGTGGTCACCGCCGACTCGGAGCCGACCCCGCGAATCCGCGCGATCTCGGGCCGAGAGACCGGCTGGAGGTAGGCGACGATCGCGAGCGTCTCGGCCTGAGCTTGGGTGAGCGGTGGCGTCTTGGGTTTCGACAGCAGGCGGCGGGCGGCCAGCTCAGCCGCGGGCTCGCTCGCGAGCGTGAAGCCGCCGCCGAGCTCGCGAAGCTGGACACCGCGCTTGCCGGGAGCGAGATCCTCCGACAGCAGATCGAGCGCGTTTCGGACCTCCACCTCGGTCACCTCGCAGGCCTCGATCAGCTCCGGAACCGGAACGGGATCCGGCGACAGGAACAGGAGCGCCTCGATCGTGCGGGCGAGGTCTGCGGCTGAGCTCATGCGGTCTGGGCCTCCTCGGCGGTCTGGGGTGCGGGTCGGGTCACCGGTCCGGCGGGCTGGGC
>JBPCOO010000308.1:0-4025 GCA_051000155.1 Solirubrobacterales bacterium
CACCTCCTCGGCGTCGAGGCATCCTCCCTCTGCCGCGAGCACCTCGATCACCGCCGTCCGCGCTCCGCCCGCCCGGTAGCCCTCCGCGGTGAGCCGCCGCAGGGCGGCGCGCTGCCAATCGGCGCGACCGGGGGAGGTTGCCTCGGAGCCCATCTTCATCGCTGCCGATGTTAATGGGCAGATGAAAATGAGAGTGACTATCGAAAAGCGTATGCTCTGGCCATGGAGATGCCTTCCGCGTTCCCACCCAGAGGGGCCCAACCCGCGCCGGTGGTCCTGGCCGTGCTGGTCCTCGCCGCGTTGCTCCTTCCCGCCTGCAGCGCCGACCGGGATCCCGGGGGGGCGCCGAGCGTCGTCGCCACCACCGGCGTGGCTGCCGACATCACCCGGCAGCTCGCGGGGCCCGGCGTCGAGGTCTCCCAGCTCGTTCCCGATGGCTCCAGCCCTCACAACTACTCGGCCAGCGCGCGCGAGCGGGGGGAGCTGGATGAGGCCGACCTGGTCGTCTACTTCTCGACCGCGCTGGAGCAGGGGCTTCCGATCGAGGACGCGAGGCGCAGCTTCGCATTCGCCGACCACGCCGCTGAGCTCCGGAGCTTCGCCGACGACGAGCTCGAATCCGGCATCGACCCTCATCTCTGGCTCGACCCGACGCAGATCACCGCCGCCCTACCAGCGCTCGCCGACGCCCTGGCGCAGGTCGATCCGGGTGGAGCTGATGGCTACCGGCGCCGCGCTGCCGCCTACGCCGCGCGGCTGAGCCGGTTGGATGGCGAGCTCGAGCGGATGGTCGCCTCGATCCCGCCGGACTCTCGCAAGCTCGTCACCTCCCACGATTCGATGGGCTACTTCGCCGACCGCTACGGGTTCGAGTTCGTCGGCGCGCCCTTCGGTGCGGCGCCGGAGGCCGCTGCCAGCGCCGGCGAGCTGGGGGAGCTGATCGAGCAGGTGGCCGACGCCGAAGCTGTGGCCGGGGCCGGCGTCCCGGCGATTTTCGCCCAGGAGGGCGACGATCCGGAGATCCTCCGGCAGGTGGCGGCCGAGGCCGGGGTGGAGGTGGTCGATGACCTCCGGGTCACCGACCTGGGGGCCTCCGAGAGCTACATCGAGATGATGCGGTTCACCACCGCGCGGATCACAGAAGCGCTCGGGGGCCGGACGTGAGCCTGCCGCTGCCGAGGCGGGAGCCGACGCCGACCGAGGTGGTCGAGCCCGGCCCCTCGCATCCCGGTCAGGCCCTCTGCGCTCACGGACTGGTGGCTAGCTACGGTTCGGTGGTCGCGCTCGAGGGGGTCGACATCGAGATCCCCTACGGCGTCTCGGTCGCGGTGCTCGGACCCAACGGCTCGGGAAAGAGCTCCCTGTTTGCCGCCGCGATCGGGATCCTGCGGCCCGACGCGGGTTCGGTCGGGCTCGGCGATCGCGGGGTCGCGCTCCTTCCCCAGCAGCTCGACCTCGACCCCTCCTTCCCGGTGACCGTCGCCGACGTCGTCCGGATGGGCCGGTGGGGTGGACCGCGCCTGGGGGGTGGGGAGAGATCTCGCAAGGGCCTCCGGCGCTGGATCCGTCGGCTGGACTCCACCGATCGGGATCGAGTCGGGGAGGCGATGGAGGCCCTCGGGATCGCCGATCTCGCCGACCGCCCGTTCTCGGGACTCTCCGGCGGCCAGCGCCAGCGGGCGCTACTGGCGCAGGTGCGGGCGCAGGACGCGGGTCTGATCCTGCTGGACGAACCGCACTCGGGCGTCGATCGGCCCACCGCGGGCGTGATCGACCGTCTGATCGCCGAGTGGCGTGACAGCGGCGCGGCGGTGATGGTTGCCACCCACGATCTCGAGGCCGCCGCCCGCGACTACGACCTGGTGGTGGCCCTCAACCGTCGCGTGGTCGCCTTCGGACCGGCCGCCGAGGTCTGCACCGCGGAGGTTCTGCGTGAGACCTTCAGCGGGCACGTCGCCCGCCTCGACGGTGGCGAGCTGGTCGATACCTCCCATCATCACCATGGAGCCGGATAGTCGTGGAGCTGGCCCTGCTGGGACCGATCATCGAGCCGTTCGAGGCCGAGTTCATGCGCACGGGGGCGGTCGCGGCGATCATCGTCGGCGCTCTCTGCGGAGCGGTCGGGGTGCTGGTCGTCACCCGGGGGATGGCCCTGCTAGCCGATTCCTTTGCCCACGGCGTCGTGCCGGGGGTGGCGATCGCGGTGCTCCTGGGTAGCGGCGAGGCCGACCCCTCCCAGGTCGCGATCCTGGCGGGAGGGCTCGCCGGAGGCCTGGTGACCGCGGCGGGGACGACCCTCATCCTCCGGCGGAGCGGGCTCAAAGAGGACACCGCCGCGGCGGTGATGTTCGTCTTCATGCTTGCCCTCGGGGTGGTCCTGATCTCCCGGGTGAGCAACTTTGCCGTAGATCTGACCGCGTTTCTGTTCGGCGACGTGCTCAGCGTCGATGCCGCCGAGTTGCCGCTCACCCTCGGGCTGAGCCTGTTGGTCCTCGCCGCCTTCGCCGTGCTCTATCGCCCGATCGTGCTGGTCTCATTCGACCGCCGCCGCGCCGCTGCGGCCGGTCTCCGCGTCGACCGAATTGAGCTGGCGACGATGATCCTGCTGGCGTTCGCCGTGGTGATCGGTTTCCGCGTGGTCGGCGCGCTGTTGGTCCTCGGGCTCCTAATCGCACCTCCCGCCGCCGCCGCGCTTCTGACCCGGAGGCTGCCGACGATGATCGCGCTCTCGGCGGCGATCGCCGCCGTCAGCGGTCCGCTCGGCCTGCTCGTCTCCTGGCACTTCGACGTCGCGGCGGGCGCCTCGATCGTGCTGGTCGCCGTCAGCCTCTGCCTGGCGGTGGTGATCGCCGGCCCGAGGGCGCGCAGGGCCTGAACGGGGCGCCGACGGCACCGGGGCGGTGCGAGGCTCAGTCCGAGAAGTACTTCGCGGCGATCCGCTCGGGGTCGAACGGCTCCCGTTCGACGATCGTCGCGAGCTGCTCGCCGTCGCGCAGAAGGGTGCGCACCTCATAGCCGAGCGCCTGCTCGAGACCGGCCTCGACCCTCTCGCCGAGCGTCCGGGGGTCCTTCTCGTCGGAGGTGAGGACCACGTTGCCCGCGGCCTGGTAGGTGGAGACGTTGTCTAACCCCATCCCGGCGAAGCACTCGCCCAGCTCGTCGTTGGTGATCCGGCGGCCGCCGACGTTGATCGCGCGGAGGAAGGTGGCGTAGCGGGGCATCGACAGGAATCTATCGGCGGTCGCCCCCAGAACGAGAAAAAGGCCGGGCCGCTCGCGCGACCCGGCCTCGTCTCGAAAGCGCTACGAGCTACTAGCTCGTGACGTTGACGTTGACCGCCTGGGGGCCCTTCTGGCCCTCCTCGAGGTCAAAGGAGACACGGTCTCCCTCGGCGATGCGGGTTCCCGCGGCGAGACCGTTGGCGTGGACGAATGCGTCCTTGCCACCACCCTCGACCTCGATGAAGCCGTAGCCCTTGTCGTCGTTGAACCACTTCACGGTTCCGTCAGCCATATGAGTTCCCTCCTAATAAGGGGTTGTGCCGTAATGCGATTGAGAAATGCATTCGGCACTTACTCATCCAAAACAAGCCTTGAGACATCGACCCACTGTGGATCGACCACTCGGGATACTACTTATGGGCGCGGCGCGGCGCGGTGCGGTGCCGGGCGTTCAGGCGGGCGACCCTCGCCGACCCTCAGCTATAGACCACGTCGACCCGCTTGAAGGCGCCGAGCTCGTGGTCGGCGCGGAAACACTCGTGATCGGTCTTGAGCCGCTTGGAAGCGGCCTCCGCGTAGCGGACGATGTCGTCACAGAAGAGCTCGGTCGGAGCCATCGCCTGGAGGATGTCCGGCTCGATGTCACGCTCCAGCGCCCCAATCTCATCGGAGAGGGAGTGGGAATGGGCGAGGGTCTGCCCGCAGATCCTGGCGTAGCGGCTCCATTCCTTCTTTGAGAGGTCGTCGAGGTCGATGTCGTCGCGAAATGGCGCTCGCTCGCGAGTCATGTAGCTCATCCCCTCG
>JBPCOO010000314.1:0-2991 GCA_051000155.1 Solirubrobacterales bacterium
CGGGGAGCGCTCCGACCTCGAGGCCGGGATGGCGAAGCTGCTGGCCTCGGAGACCGGCAAGGAGTGTGTCGAGCAGGCGTTCCGCATCCACGGTGGCTACGGCTATTCGAAGGAGTACGAGGTCGAGCGCCTATATCGCGACGCGCCGCTACTCTTGATCGGCGAGGGCACCTCGGAAATCCAGCGAATGGTTATCGGCAAGAAGCTGCTGCAACGGCACGCGATCTAGGTCGGGGCGTATCGGCTCTGGCGCCGCCCGAGCGCCTGCGTAGATAGGCTGCGAAACCGATGGCGAGCAACGCACCCGAGCTGATCAAGACCGCCTACGGGCAGTTCGTGGCGGAGCTGCCGGCGCTGGCCAAGCTCAATCTGGTGATTCGGGTGGAGCTCCATGGGCGCGGCGACGTCCAGATATTTCGGGTGCAGACCCCCGGACCGGAGATCTCGAAGACCGATCCGGGTGACGCCCGGTTGACGATCGACATGCCGAGGGCGGTGCTCAACGAGCACGCCTCGGGCACCGTTTCCGGCTGGCACAAGCCCTGGGACCACGGCGAAATCAAGGTCGGCGGCGATCCCGACATCGCGAAGCTGTTGGGCACCGTGATCGCCAAGCACGAGGCCCGGGCCGGCCACCGACGGGTTCGCTGATCTCCGGCCCGACCCACCGACGGGTAGCCTGCCTCGCGTCCGTCCTAACAACATGGGAAGAAGAAGGTTTGATGACTGCCAAGAAGACCATCCTCGCGATCCTCTTCGCTGCGCTCTCCGTCGGCCTGCTGGCCGGGTGCGGAGGCGACGACAGCCTCAGCGACCAGGAGTACGCCGATGAGCTCGGTGCGGCGATCGGGCCGATCATCGAGAGCGGGGACCTCGGCCTCGGCGACTCGAGCGATCCCGACGAGCTGGCCCAGAACCTCGCGGAGGCGAAGTCGCTGCTCGCCACCGCGGCCGAGGATCTGGAGGCGCTCAACCCGCCCGAGGATGCGGTCGAGGCCAACGACCAGTTGGTTCAGGCGCTCAACGACGTCAACGCCTCGATCGATCCGGTGATCGAGGCCGCCGAGTCGGGCGATCAGGAGCAGGCGATGCAGGAGGTGGCTGACTTCCAGGAGGCTGCCACCGACTTCCAGGCGGAGTTCAGCGATGCGGCGATGCAGCTCGAGGAGGCCGGGATCCCCGAGCCCGAGCTCCCTTCGTCGGGTGGCTAGCTCCCCGAGACCTTCCGAGCGAGAGGGGGCCGGGTATCCTCCCGGCCCCCTTTTCCGTTCCAACCCCCAAACAACCCACGCGAGGAACATCAATACATGAGCGACAACGAGCACACGCTGATCACCGACCAGGCCGAGCGCGAGGCCTCCGGCGCGCGCCAGTATGGCCGTTACCTCGAGGAGTTTGAGGTCGGCGCCGTCTACAAGCACTGGCCCGCGAAGACCGTGACCGAGTCGGACGACCACCTGTTCTGTCTGATCACGATGAACCACCACCCGCTCCACATCAACGACGTCTACGCCTCGGAGTCGCAACAGGGCAAGAACGTGGTCGTCGGTCCCTACGTCTACTCGGTGGCGCTCGGGATGACCGTCGGTGACATTTCCGGCAAGGCGATCGCGAATCTCGCGACCGAGGGGCTGAGTCACCCGGCGCCGGTCTTTCACGGGGACACGCTGTATTGCGAGACCGAGGTGCTCGACGTGCGGCCCTCCAGCTCGAAGCCGGATCGCGGCATCGTCAAGGTCCACACCCGCGTCTACAAGCAGGACAACACGCTGGTCGCCGAGTTCAAGCGCACGGTCCTGATCCCGAAGAAGAACCCGGGGGAGTAGCCCGGGGGAGGCGACCGGGGTCGGTCGAGCTAGATGGCCGACCCCTACGCCAAGCGCTTCGATGACCTCGCGGGCGCCGGACCGGCCGGGAACCCGCCTTGGCTCGACGCGGTGGAAGACAGGGTCGCTGTACAGGGCGCGACCGAGGCGGGGGTCCGGCGGGTGGGTCCGCCGGCTATACCCCCGGCAGCGATCGTCGTCGCCGATGCCGGGGTGCTGGCACCGCTGGCGTGGCTGTCGGCGGAGCAGGCGGTGATGTTTACGCGGCTGGAGCCCGATGCGCTCGCGGCGGGATCGCCGGGGGATGGTCCGGCGGGAGTGGCATCCTCGACCGGCGACCTCCCCCGAGATTCGACTGGCGACCTCCTCCGAGATCTCGACGGCGCGGGACCGGAACGGGGGCGGATCCTAATGCTCAAACACGGCTGGGTCGCGGGCCCCCTTGGCGAGCCCGGCTGCGTCGAGGTGTCCGCGGATCTCCTGCTGACGGCCCTCGATGCCGTCCTGGATCCCGACCGTGAGGTCGAATGGGAGCGCGATCCCGACTTTGGCTACGAGGTTCCGGCGCGGATCGGGGGCCTCGACGAGGCGGCCTGCCGAATCCTGTGTCCGCGCCTTCACTACGCCGACCACGACCGCGTCTACGAGCACGCCGAGCTGGTAGCCGCCACCAAGCGAGGCTGGTTCGAGCGGTTGTCTGTGATGGACGGGGTATCCGACGAGGTGCTCGCGGCCACCGGCTGGCCGCCGCGACCAACCGGAGACGACTGGCGTAAGGGGTAAGGGTCGTGGCTCCGCAGTAGGGTGCCGACGATGAGCGACACCCCCGAGCTCTTGAACGTTCTGCTGCGAATCCCGGCCCCCTCCGGCTATGAGTCCCCGGCGGCCACCGCCTGGCGCGATGCGGCCGGCTTCGCCGACGAGCTGCGGACCGACGCGCTCGGCTCCACCGTCGCCACGGTCGCCGGGTCCGACGGCGACGCTCCCACCTTCGCCGTGGTCGGCCACATCGACGAGATCGGCCTGGTGATCACCCATATCGACGATGAGGGCTTCTGCTGGTTCGCGCCGATCGGCGGTTGGGATCCGCAGATCCTGGTGGGACAAAGGGTCGTGGTCGCAGGTCGCGGGGGTGAGGTCCCGGGCGTGCTCGGCAAGAAGCCGA
>JBPCOO010000063.1:0-5272 GCA_051000155.1 Solirubrobacterales bacterium
GGGTACTGGACGGTGACCGGACCCTCGACCACCCGGGCGAAGGTCGTCTTCAGCCCGCGTAGCGTCTCGCCAAAGGCGCGGAAGGCGCCGCCGGCGCCGCCGGGATCGGGCCCGCGCTGCACCGCCACAACCGAGTCGTCTTTGAGGTAGGGAAAGTCGGTCTTCGCCCGAGCGTTCGTCGTTGCCATCGGGGTCGATCCTAGATGAATCAGCCTGCGCCTATGGATTGGTGGTCTTGGTCGACGAGTCCTCCGACCCACCGGATTCGGGAAAGAGCTGGTAGCCGCGATTGCGGATCCGCTCCATCACCACCGGATCGATCGCCCCGATCGCCCTGACGAGGGCGCCGTAGGGGGTGCCGATCTGTCGCGGCCGATGCTCGATCGCCTGGCAGACGCGTTCTCCCGCCTGCTCGGGGGAGAGGGAGGGGAAGTTGTCGTACATCGCCGTCGGAGCGATCATCGGCGTTCGCACCAGTGGCATCGAGACCGTGGTGAAGCGGATCCCCTCATGCGCAAGCTCCGCTGACGCGCACTCGCTGAAGGCATCGAGCGCCGCCTTCGAACCGGTGTAGGCCGCGAAACGCGGAGTCCGCACCTGGACGCTCGCGGAGGAGACGTTGACGACGTGGCCGAAGCGACGCTCGCGCATGCCCTCGAGGAAGCCGAGGACCAGCCGGACCGCCGCCAGGTAGTTGAGCTCGACCGTCCGTTCGAAGTCGTGGGGGCGGTCGGTCGAGTACTTGAGCGACCGGCGAATGGAGCGGCCGGCGTTGTTGACGAGGACGGCGATGCCACCGTGCTGGGCGTTGACCTCGGCCACCAGGCGGTCGATCTCGTCGGAGTCGGTGAGGTCGGTCGGATGGACGTGGGCGATGCCACCGTGCTCGGCCACCTGAGCGGCGACATCGTCGAGCGCTTCGCGGTCGCGGGCGACCAGCACGACCTCGCCGCCGGCCTGCCCGAGCCTGACGGCGGTGGCCGCGCCGATCCCTGACGACGCGCCGGTGACGAGCATCGTCTTGCCGGCGATCGCCTCGGCGAGCCCCCTGCCTCGGAAACCGCGGAGCTGATCGGAAAGCCACAGTGGCAGGTGATCCTCGGCCAGTCCCAGCGGCATGTTCATCAGCTTGCCGGCGAGCTTGCGGGGATCGAGCGAAGGCATGCCCCCAAACCTATCGGCAACCAGCCCACCGCGTGAGCTGCCAGACGAATGATTGCGAATGACCGTGCCTGTGGCGTGATTCGCAGGTGCGGGAATCGGAATCATTCGTCGGCCCGCCGGCAAAACCGTTTGTCTAGAGTCGCTGCCGGGAAGGTCTATAGGGACGGTCTAGTGGGAGAGGGTGTGATGGAGACAGCAACAACTACCGATGTCAACGACAACGGCAGCGGCAGCGGTGGTGCCGCCGAGGTGATGGAGATGTTGTTCACTGACAGCGCCGCGGGCCCCAGCAGGCGCTGGCTTCCCGGTCGCTCGGTGCTAAAGGCGACCCGCAATCTGGCGATGCGGCCGTCCGCCGTCGCCGGTCGCGCCGCCGGCTTCGCCGCGGAGCTCGGTCGGATCGCTACCGGCAACTCGGAAGTCTCTCCCGAGGGAGGCGATGGGCGTTTCAAGGACGCCGCCTGGGAGCAAAACCCGCTCTTCCGGATCCTCTGCCAGACCTATCTCGCCGCTGATTCCACCATCGACTCGCTGATCGATGACGCCGACCTCGGCTGGCAGGACGAGCGCCGGGTCCGGTTCGCCGCCCGCAACTTCGCCGACGCTCTGGCGCCCTCGAACTTCCCGGCGACCAACCCGGCGGTGCTGAAGGCGGTGATCGACAGCGGCGGTCTCAACTTCGTCAAGGGCGCCCGCCAGTTGGTCAGCGACCTCTCCGAGCCGCCGAGGATCCCGACCAAGGTGGACAAGTCCAAGTTCGAGGTCGGCGGCAACCTCGCGGTCAGTCCCGGCTCGGTCGTCTACGAGTGTGAGCTGTTCGAGCTGATCCACTACGAGGCGACCACCGACGAGGTCCGTGAGGTGCCGATGCTCTTGGTTCCCCCGCAGATCAACAAGTTCTACATCGCCGATCTCTCCCCCGGCCGGTCGATGATCGAGTACTTCGTCAGCAAGGGCGAGCGCACCTTCGCGATCTCCTGGCGTAACCCGACCGAAGAGCACGCCGAGTGGAACCTCGACACCTACACCCAGGGAGTGATCGACGCGCTCGACGTGCTCGAGGAGATCACCGGGCAGCCAAAGACCCACTTGTTGGCGCTCTGCGCAGGTGGGATCACGGCGACGTTCGCGGTCAACCACCTCGCCCACACCGGCCAGATCAAGCGCGTAGCCGGGCTGACGCTCGGGGTCGCCGTCCTCGATCAGGCTCGCGGGGGCACCGCCGGCGCCTTCATGGACAGGACCACCGCCGCCACCGCGGTCGCTCAATCGGCCCGCAAGGGCTACATCGACGGCTCGGCGATGGCCGGCGTGTTCGCCTGGCTGCGTCCCAACGATCTGATCTGGCGCTACTGGGTCAGCAACTACCTGCTCGGCAAGACCCCGCCGACCTTCGACGTCCTCTACTGGAACTCCGACGCGACCCGCCTACCGGCCGGCCTCCACCAGGACTTCATCCGGCTCTCGCTCGAGAACGCCCTGGTCGAGCCGGGCAAGGCCGAGGCGCTGGGGAGCCCGGTGGACCTCTCGAAGATCGATTGCTCGAGCTACGTGATCGCGGGCATCAACGATCACATCAGCCCCTGGCAGTCCTGCTATCAGACCACTCAACTGCTCGGCTCCGAGCCGACCTTCATGCTCTCCAACTCGGGCCACATCGTCGCCATGGTCAACCCGCCGGGGAGCGACCGCGCCAGCTTCCAGCTCAATCCCGAGGGCAACCCAGCCGACACCGAGGAGTGGCTCGAGGGCTCGGAGGAGAAGAAGGGGAGCTGGTGGGAGCACTGGGCCGGCTGGCTTGGTCGTCGCTCCGGCGCCTACATCCCCGCGCCCGAGGCCCCGGGGAGCAAGAAGTATCCGCCGATTCGCGACGCCCCCGGCAAGTACGTCCACGGGTAACGGCATCCAGGGCCCCCGCGTGGCGACTTTACGTGGGTATTCCACGTCAATCCGGCACCCCGCCCCGTCTGGCTGGGCCCCATGCCCCTGACCCGGAGCCGGCCCCGGCTCTACTACGAGCGACACGGTGCCGGGGAGCCGGTGCTGTGCCTCACCGGCTACGGCCTCAGCGGCGCGATCTTCGAGCCGGTGCTCGACCTCTACAGCGCCGAGTGGGAGGCGATCCTCTACGACCACCGCGGCGCCGGTCGCTCGGACAAGCCACCGTGGCTGACCTCGATGCACCAGCTCGCTGCCGACGCCGTCCGGCTGTTGGATGAGCTCGAGCTCGACTCCGCCCACCTCTACGGGGTCTCGTTCGGCTCGATGGTCGCCCAGGAGATCGCGATCCATTTCCCCGACCGGGTCCGGGGGCTGATCTTGGGTGGTGCGACCTGTGGCGGGCCGCGCGGCTACCAGCCGCCCGCCCGGGGGGTGGCCGGACTCGGCGCGGCGATGATGGCCGAGGCGGTGCGGAGCAGGGGCCCGGGCTTGCTCGGTCCACTCTTGTTCTCGGCCGAGTTCCGGCGGCGCGAGCCGGCGCGAATGCGACAGCTGCTGCGCCCCTTCTACGCCCACCGCGCGCCGCTGCATGGGATCAACAGCCACTGGTGGGCGAGCGTCTACCACGACACCTATTCGCGGTTACCGCGGATCAAGGCGCCGACGCTGGTCATGCACGGGGAGCTGGACGCGATGTCACCGCTGGCAAACGCGAAGCTGCTGGCGAGCCGGATTCCTGACGCGGAGCTCGCAGTGCTCAAGGGTTGCGGCCACGCCTACCCGCTCGAGGCGCCGGCGCGCGCCCACGAGATCTTCGCCGACTGGATGGAGCGGCGCAGCCCGATCGTCCCCGGACCGGCGCCGCCCGCCCGGATCCGCCGGCTCGAGCCCCTGGTTCGGCCGTTCAGCCTCCACACCGGGGCGTTGCGGACCGGCGTTAGCCTCGCGGCGCGGCTCGGCGGCCGCCGCCGGTAGGAGTCCAGCGGCGCCTACCGCCAAGCGACGAGAACTTCCCACCAGGCGGGCAGTAGTCGTCGCTCGATCTGTTGGGGGGTGGCCCATACCGCCGAGCGACGAGAAATTCCCATCAGGCGGGTAGAAGTCGTCGCTCGATCTATTTACCGGCGACCGTCGCGAGCTTCTCGGCCAATACCGCGTAGACCTTGCGGTTGAAGGCGAGCCCGACGTGGCTGCCGGTGACCTCGACGCAGTCGGCGTAGTCCACCAGGCACGCCCGCCACCAGACGACGCCGTCGCCGCGGCTGTAGATCGAGGTCAACGGGACTTCCGGCGGGAACTCCGAGGCGTAGTCCTGGGCGAACTGGCAGGTGCAGGACTCGGTCATGCAGCCCTTGTTCCCGACCCTGTTCTCCGCCCGCGAGTGGACCTCTCGCACCACCTGAACCGCAGCCTGGGTCGGCCGGCTGATCGCGAACGGCGTATCGAGTCCGGCGCCGGCGCTGATCACGCTAGAGACCAGATCTGGATGGCGAACCGCGAGCGCCTTGGCGAAATGCCCGCCCCGGCTGTGGCCGATCAGGGCGACCGGACCGTTCTGCTCGGCGAGATGCTGGAGCTTGCTCGAGAGTCGATCAGTGACGAGGTCGGAGCAATCGACGTTGAAGCTGATGGCGGATCGGTAGGGCTTGTAGCCGACCCGCTTGAGCCAGCTTCGCATCGGCCCGAGCGAGCTGTCGCCGGCGAGGAACCCGGGGATCGTCATCACCGCCATCCCGTTGCCACGCTCGACCCCCTCGCCCCGCCAGATCGGATCGGCGACCAGGCGCGCGAACTCGGCCTGCCAGCGAACCTCGGCGAGGTGGTTGCCCCACCACTTCGCCCACGGCTTATGCTCTGCTTCCTCAGGGGTCTGGGGCGCGAGCGCCGGATCATCGACCGTATTCCCCGCCATGGGCGGATTCTAGCGGCGGAGCCTGGCGTAGCGAGACCGTCAGGTCAGTTGAGGCGATCGAGCCTCACGGCGAGCGCTTGCGTGTGCTGCCTGACGCCGCAGACCGTCAGGTGACGGTGACGAGGACTGCCGTGACAATCACGTTGAGCGTCGCCAGCGGCAGCATGATCTTCCAGCCGAGCGTCATGAGCTGGTCGTAGCGGAGGCGGGGAAGGGTCGCGCGGATCCAGATGAAGAAGATCAGCAGCAGGAAGA
>JBPCOO010000072.1:0-3937 GCA_051000155.1 Solirubrobacterales bacterium
GGGACCACTCGCCGGTGGTCGCGCCCGCCTTCGCCGCCGCGATCGTCGGCTCCATCAGGTTGGCTGATTCGTCAGCGGCCGCCTCGGCGAGCTGCGCCAGCGCGCGCTCGACCGCGGCGCCGTCGCGCTTGGCCTTCCACTGCTCCAGGGCTTCGATCCGCTCGCGTTCGACCTCGGGATCGGGGGTGAGGATGCCGCCGTCGTCGCCGACCGTCAGCGGCGAGGGCTCGGACTCGGTCTGGAAGTTCTGGCCTACCACCTTGAGGTCTCCGCGCTCGATCGCGGCCACTCGTTCGCGGTGGGATTCGACCAGCCGCGCCTTCATATAGGGGACCGCCTCGACCGCGCCACCGTGGGAGGCGACCACCGCCATCTCCTCGTGCGCTCCCTCGATCAGCTCGTCCACGAGGCCCTCCATCACCACCGAGCCCTCGAAGATGTCGGGGTAATCGAGCAGGTCGGTTTCGTTGGCGAGGATCTGCTGGATCCGCAGCGACCACTGCTGATCCCAGGGGCGGGGGAGGCCGAGTGCCTCGTTCCAGGCCGGGAGCTGGATCGCGCGGGCGCGGGCATCTCGGCCGAGGGTCACCGCAAGGGCCTCGAGCACGATCCGCGGGACGTTGTTCTCCGGTTGGGCCTCGGTCAGCCCGAGCGAGTTGACCTGGACGCCGTAGCGCAAACGCAGGAACTTCTCGGTCTCCACACCGTAGCGCTCGCGACCGATCTCCTCCCAGAGCCGACCCATCGCTCGTAGCTTCGCGTGCTCCTCGATGAAGCGGATCCCGGCGTTGACGAAGTAGCTGATCCGTCCGAAGACCTTGGGGAAGTCCTCCTCCCTCACCTGACCGCGGTCGCGGACCGCATCGAGCACCGCGATCGCGTTGGAGAGGGAGTAGGCAATCTCCTGCACCGGCGTTGCCCCGGCCTCCTGCAGGTGGTAGCTACAGATGTTGATCGGGTTCCAGCGCGGGATCTCGTTGACGGTGAAGGCGACCATGTCGGCGATAAGGCGCATCGAGGGCCCGGGGGGGAAGGCGTAGGTGCCGCGGGAGAGGTACTCCTTGATGATGTCGTTCTGGGTGGTGCCGGAGAGATCGCCGCGGTCGACCTCCCCCTCGTCGGCAACCGCGACATAGAGGCCCAAAAGCCAGGCGGCGGTCGCGTTGATCGTCATCGAGGTGTTCATCTCCCCGAGCGGGATCTGATCCATCAAGGTCTCCATGTCGCCCTTGTGGACGACCGAGACGCCGACCTTGCCGACCTCGCCTTTCGCCAAGATTGCGTCGGGGTCGTAGCCGGTCTGCGTTGGCAGGTCGAAGGCGATCGAGAGGCCGGTCTGGCCCTTGGCGAGGTTGCCTCGGTAGAGCTCGTTGGAGCGGCGGGCGTCGGAATGGCCGGCGTAGGTCCGCATCACCCAGGGACGGTCGCGCTCGGAAAGTCGGTGCTCGCTCACGGGCTGCATTGTACGGTCCGGCCGCGCGTGGGCCCCGGATTGGTCTGCCGACCGGAGTTCATCCGTCGGCTGCATCCGGGTCGAAGGAGCTCTCGCCGCCGGGAGGGCTCCAGCAACGTCAAGATTGCTGTCTTGGCGAAGCTGATCGACACCGCGCATATGGGCCGGCAGCGGGTGATCGGGGCCTGGCTCGACGGCGAGGTGCTCGTCGACCCCGGCCCCGCTTCGACCGTGCCGGCGCTTTTCGAGGGGCTGGATGGCGTCGAGCCGCGGGCGATCCTGCTGACCCACATCCACCTCGACCACGCCGCCGCCACCGGCGCGCTGGCTCGCCACTTTCCCGGCCTGCGCGTCTACGTCCATGAGGTCGGTGCGCCTCATATGATCGATCCGAGCCGCCTCTGGAGGAGCGCCTCGCGTCTGTATGGCGCCGACCGCATGGCCGAGCTTTGGGGCGAGGTGCTGCCGGTTCCCGCGGACCGAGTGACGAGCCTCGGTGGCGGCGAGCGGGTCGAGAGCTTCGACGTCCTTCACACCCCGGGGCACGCGGGCCACCACGTCGCCTACCTCGCTGCAGACGGCAGCGCCTACGTCGGCGACGTCTGCGGGGTTCGCATCCCACCCGGGGAGGTGACGCTGATGCCTACCCCCCCGCCGGAGATTGATGTCGAGGCCTGGTTGGACTCGCTCGACCTGCTCTCGGAGCGCGCGCCGGAACGCCTGCGATTGACGCATTTTGGCGAGGTGGCGCCGGCTGCGAGCCAGCTCGAGGCCGCCCGCGAGAGCCTGCGATGGTCGGCGGCCTCGGCGCGGAACGGCGACCGAGACGGCTTCCTCGTCGAGCTGGGAGCCCGAATCAAGGACCAGCCCGACCCCGCCGCCCGCAGCATGCTCGCGGCGATGCCCCCCGAGCAGGCCTGGATGGGCCTGGAGCGCTATTGGCGCAAGCGCACCGAGCCCGGCGGCGCCGAATAGCCCTCCGGGCTCGCCGCTACTTCCGGACGATCTCTGTGTTTGAGGCCGGGAACGAGATTCCATGCCGCCCACGGGCTATCGACAACGACGCGCGTGGCAGCTACCCTCGGATCGACCATGAAGCTGATTTCTCTCACAACCGCGGCCGTCTGCGCCCTGATATTCGCCTCCGTTGCCCTGGCCAAGGTGACCATCTACGAAAACGAGGTCAACGGCAAGTCTGGGTTCGCCTCGCTGAAGGAGTTCGCGGGCAAGAACTGCAAGAAGTCCTGGCGCAAGAAGCAGAGCCTCGGCTTCACCGTCGATGGCGGTCGTACTGAATGCAGTTGGAAGCTCCCGATCGAGGGCGACTCCAACCAACCCGACCACACGCTGCAGGCGCTGGGGAAGATCGCCAACGGAACCGACAATAAGGCGAAGGAGCAGAGCTTCGTCGGCTTGCGGATCCGAGCCAACCGCAAACAGGGCTACGAGATGCGCATCTACCCGAAGCCGCGGCGCTGGGAGTTTCTCCGCAACGGCAAGATGGTCGAGGAGGGCACCGAGCGAGCCATCGGTGCGATCGGCAAGAAGAACCTGATGCGGCTCGCCAGCGAGGGCAACACCGTCGTTCCGCGCATCAACGACGTGGCGCTGACCACGTTCAAGGATCCGGAGGCGGATGGCGTCGGTGGGCGCAAGGCACTGTTGGTCTCAGGGGTCGGTCAGAAGACGCGTAAGGACGCCACCGGCTTCTTCGACCAGATCAAGTTGATCCTGCCGAATCCCTGAGCCTCGAGGCTCCAGCGTCGAGGATCGACCTAGCCGGGCTACGATCCCAAGCGATGTCGACGACCGTGGAGAAGCCGACCACGCGCGGCCCGGGCTCGGGTCTCGGCGGCAACTGGCGCGTGATCGTCTTGAACGACGACCACAACACCTTCGAGGGCGTCGCCCGCGCCCTCGCTCGGGTCGTCCCGGGGGTTGACTACGACCGGGGGATGGGCTTGGCCAACCAGATCCACAGCTCCGGTAGGGCGATCGTCTGGAGCGGTCAGCTCGAGCCGGCGGAGCTTTACTGGGAACAGCTCGAGAGCGTGGGTCTGACGATGGCGCCGCTGGAGCAGGGGTAGCCCGCTTGGCGGCCTCGTCTGAGGCAGGCGTTGCGACGGACCGTCGATTCAGGCGGCGCTGCGGCGCATCCGGGTGAAAGCCCCCCACCGGCGAAGGCGGAACCGGCGCCGGTCGACCGCCATGAGCTGCGATGCCCGCAGGCGGAGCAACTCGATCGCGGCTTCCGTGTGAACGAACGGGTCCGCGATGGCCTCGCCGCCGTCGACCACCAGCGCCGCAATCGGGCGAGATCCTCGCTCCGCCAGGAGGAGGGGGCCGGCGGGCACGCGCCTTGAATCGAGCTGAGCGAGCCGCTCGAGTGAGCTGGCGTCATCCTCGCCGGCAACTCTGATCGTGATCTCTGCGTCCATCTTCGGCCTCCTTCGGAGTCGGGTCGCAACCCAGCGTCGCACCTGC
>JBPCOO010000101.1:0-3439 GCA_051000155.1 Solirubrobacterales bacterium
TCCGCGGCTCATGTGCTGTGGCCGCACACTTCGCCTTGTGCGTCCTTGCTCTCGACGCTCTCATCCTCTCCAGGAGCCCGGGAAGTAGCTACCGCTCAGCAGTGAGATGTAACGGAATAGCTGATAGTCAGCGGGTTCGTTCCGTGTCACCTTGGCGGATCGGGCCGAGGCCGTAGCCTTCGACCGGATGGCCAACGCCGCCGCCTTCTTCGATCTCGACCGCACCCTGATGGCCGGTTCCTCCGGCTACCAGTTCGGGCGCGCGGCGTTCAAGTCCGGCATGGTCGGCCGTCGCCAGCTCGCCGGCTGGGCAATCGACCACCTGCGCTTCCGGCTCAAGGGCTCGACCGACCAGGACACCGACGAGCTCGTCCGCCAGGTCAAGGATCTGCTTGAGGGGGTGCCCGAGCGGCAGCTCAAGCGGATGGTTCCGGACCTGCTCGCGGGGATCCTGCCGCGGATCTACCCGCAGATGATCGCGGAGGTCCGCTCCCATCAGGACGCCGGTCGTCCGACCTTCATCGTCAGCGCCGCCGGCGACGGGATCGTCTCGCTACTGGCGTTGGTGTTGGACATGGAGGGCGGCATCGGTACCCGCTACGAGGTCGATCCCGACGGCAACTACACCGGCACCCTGGAGCTCAACTACGGCGATGGCAAGATCGAGCCGATGCGCCGGTTCGCCGCCGAGCACGCGATCGACCTGGACTCCTCCTGGGCCTACTCGGACTCGGTCAGCGATCTGCCGATGCTGGAGCTGGTCGGCAAGCCGGTCGCGGTCAACCCCGACGCTGAGCTGGCCGTGCTCGCGATCGAGCGCGGCTGGCAGGTAATGCGCTTTGAGAAGCTGGGCCGTCGCCTCGCCACCGGCGGGGGCCTGGTAGCCGCCGCCGGGCTGGGTGGACTCGGCGCCTGGGGGCTTGCCCGCTACCGGGAGCGCGAGCTTCCGCGGAAGCTCGCGCGGAGTTGGCTGTAGGTTCAGGGACGCCGATGGAATCGCCCGAGCCCGCTGACCCGATGGAGAAGACCGATCTCGCCTTCGCCGGGATCGCCGCCCAGGCGCGGATGCTGCGCGAGGGCGAGGTCTCCTCGGTGGAGCTGACGCGGACCTACCTGGAACGGATAGAGCGCCTCGACCCCTTCCTCAACCCCTTCGTGCTCGTCCGCACCGAGCGGTCCCTGGCGGAGGCGGCCGAGGCCGACAAGCGCTTGGCCGAGGGGGAGGAGGGGCGACTGCTCGGCGTCCCGGTAGCACTCAAGGACAACGTCGACGTCGCCGGCCTCCACACCTCCCATGGCACCGGCGCCTTCGACCGCCCGGCCACCACCGATGCGGCCCTCTGGCGCCGGTTGCGCGAGGCCGGCGCGATCCTGCTGGCGAAGACGACCATGCCGGAGCTGGCGATCCTCCCGTTCGCCGAGACCAAAACCTGGGGAATCACCCGCAATCCCTGGGACGCCGGGCGCTCGCCCGGTGGTTCGTCCAGCGGCTCGGGGGCCGCGGTCGCGGCCGGCCTGGTCGGCGCCGCCTCCGCCTCCGACGGCGCTGGCTCGATCCGGATCCCCGCGGCGAGCTGCGGCCTGGTCGGCCTCAAGCCCCAGCGCGGCCGGGTCAGTCTCGCCCCCGACGCCGAGCACTGGTGCGGGCTGAGCGTGTTTGGATGCGTCAGCCGCCGGATCGCCGACACCGCCCTCTGGCTGGAGGTGACCGCCGGCTCCGAGCCGGTGGACGCGCACCGCGCCGAGGATCCTCCGGTCGGCTTCATCGAGGCCGCCGCGCGGGAGCCGGAGCGACTGCGGATCGCCTGGAGCACCGCGGCTCTTCCGGGCACCTTCGCCAAGCTCGACCGGGAGGTCGCTGCCGAGGTGGAGCGCGTGGCGAGGATGCTCGAGCGACTCGGCCACGAGGTCAGCGAGATCGATCCCGACTGGGGCCTGCTCGGCGCGGACTTCTCCGTTCTCTACCTGAAGGGGATCGAGGCCGAGTACGAGTCGGTCCCCAACCCCGGTCGCCTCGAGCGCCGCACCAAGGGTTTCCGAGCGATGGCTCGCCCGATTCCCGACGCGCTCCTGGAGCGCTCGCGGCGGCGGATCCCCGAGCATGCCGCGAGGGTCAATCGGATCTTCGACCGCGTCGACGTGCTGCTCACTCCCACCGCCGGCGAGTCGGCGGTCGAGGTCGGTCGCTGGGAGGGGATGGGAGCGCTGCGCACCACCAGCGGCATGAGCCGCGTCTATCCCTGGACCGGTCCCTGGAACTACCTCGGCAACCCCGCCGTGTCCTTGCCGACCGGCGTCAGTGCCGCCGGCCTCCCCCTCGCGGTCCAAGCGGTCGCGCCACCCCACCGCGAGGATCGCCTGCTCACCCTCGGCGCTCAGCTCGAGCGTGAGTGCGGGTGGACCGATCGTCGGCCGCCGGTCGGTTGAATCCGCCCGCGGCTCGCGGCGCCTCGCATAGACTCCCACCATGGCGAGCCGACCCGAAACCAAGCGCGTCCACGCCTGGCGCGAGGACTATCCGGTCGACTCCGAGCGCGAGGTCGACTTCGAGACGCTCTCCGGCCACCCGATCGACCCCCTCTACACCCAGGAGGACCTCGACGAGGCCGGTCATGACCGCGAGCGCGACGAGGGCTTCCCCGGGGAGTACCCCTTCACCCGCGGCGTCTATCCCTCGATGCACCGGGGGCGCCTGTGGACGATGAGGCAGTTCGCCGGCTTCGGCACGGTCGAGGAGACCAACGAGCGCTTCCGCTACCTGCTCGACCACGGCCAGACCGGCCTCTCGACCGCGTTCGATATGCCGACCCTGATGGGGCTCGACTCCGACCACGGGCGCTCGCTGGGCGAGGTCGGGGTGGAGGGGGTCGCGCTCGACACCGTCGATGACATGGAGACCCTCTTCGACGGGATCCCGCTCGACCAGGTGACCGTCTCGATGACGATCAACGCTCCCGCCGCGATCCTGCTCGCCTTCTACGTGGTCGCCGCCGAGGAGAACGGGATCGGCCCCGAGAAGCTCGGCGGGACGATCCAGACCGACATCCTCAAGGAGTACATCGCCCAGAAGGAGTGGTGCTTTCCGATCCGGCCGGCGATGCGCCTGGTCGGCGACATGGTCGAGTACTGCTCGGCCGAGATGCCCCGGTGGCACCCGATCAGCATCTCCGGCTACCACATCCGCGAGGCCGGATCGACCGCGCAGCAGGAGCTCGCGTTCACCCTCAAGGACGGGCTCACCTACGTGTCCGATGCGGTCGAGCGCGGCCTCGACGTCGACGACTTCGCCCCCCGCCTCAGCTTCTTCGGCAACGCGCACATCGACTTCTTCGAGGAGATTGCCAAGTACCGGGCCGCCCGCCGGATCTGGGCGCGCGAGTTGCGGGAGACCTGCGGCGCCACCAACCCTGCCTCCTGGCGGATGCGCTTCCACACCCAG
>JBPCOO010000141.1:0-5228 GCA_051000155.1 Solirubrobacterales bacterium
CTCCAACGGCGACCGATCATCTCGACCGCCTCATGGAACCGGGGGCACACCACCGGCTCCGGCGGCTGATCGCGGTCGCTGTCGCTGCTCCTCCCCATATCTCGAGGGTAATCGATGGCGCTTGCGGCCCCAGGCTAAGCGCAGGGGCCGGTGCCGGTCGGCCCGCCGGCGCCCGCGAGCAGCTTCGCCGCCACCGAGTTGGGCACCCCGAGTCCCTCCGGCCGCTCGCTGGAGGTCGAGGTGGCAAAGACCGTGGTCAGCACCGCGCCGTCGGCGTCGATCATCGGCCCCCCGGAGTTGCCGCTTTTGACCCGGCCCCGCAGCGAGGCGATCCGGCGGACGATCGGGCCACGACCGTAGGAGTCCTGGCTGCGGACTCGTGCGGTCGTCCCCAGCCGCGCCGGCACCAGCGACAGCTCGCCCCCACCGGGGTACCCAGCGACCGCGCCTGCGGTCCCTGCCTCCGGGCCCTCGACCAGCGGCAGCGGAGCGAGGGTCAGGCCGTCTACGCGGAGCAACGCGATGTCGTCATTGGGCCGGTAGGCAATCGCGGTGGCTCCCAGGCGGCTGCCGTCCCCGAGCTCGACCTCGGTCTCCTCCTGCCCGGCGATCACGTGGGCGTTGGTCACCACGACCCCGGGGGCTCCGACCCACCCCGAACCCGATACGCCCACTCCGCAGGCGTTGCCGAGCACCCTGACCACGCTGCCGGTAGCGGCCCGGAGCTCGGGGTCGGCGAGGATTCCGCGTTTGGGAGCAGCGACGTCGGCGCTGGGCCCGGCGATCTCCGGAATCGGTTGGATCCGGTTGAGCACGTTGAGGATCGGGCCGGTGGGTGGGACCGCCTCGTTGACGGCGCTGAGGATGGCTGACCGCTGCACCTCGGCGCGCAGACCCTCCAGCGCCGGCGCGTTCAGGGCGGCGGCGCCGAAGACCCAGGCGACCGCGACCGCTAACACGGTGGTGACCAGCGCCCCGCCGATGCTGTCGGCGGTCCGCCTGGCGCCCTCGCCGGCGAAGCGGCGACGCAAGCCTCCGCCCAGGTCCTCGGCCACCACCGCCACCACCGCACCCAGGAGGATTCCGCCGAGCAGCGCGGCGAGGGGTGCGTAGGGCGAATCGGAGCCGTCGGCGAGGACAAGGGGGCCGACGCGCGCGCCGACCACCGCGCCGACCGCAAATCCTCCCAGGGCCAGCACGCCGACGATCAGGCCCTGGCGGAAGCCGACCGGGACCAGGACCAAGGCAAGCGCGACTATCAGCCAGTCAACTAGATTCATGGTTACGGTCTTCGGGGGAGTAGCTGGGAGCGCGCACGAGACCTCACACCACGATCCCGGCGCCGCCTACCCGTCACGCTACCTCAATCATGCGCAGCAAGGCCAAGCCCACTGATCGACGCCGCGCCACCGCGAGGCTGCTGCCGTTCGCCGCGGTCGCGCTGATCGCGTTCGTCGGCGGAGCAATGGTCGCCGACGGTGGCGAAGAGGAGGCCGCCCTCGCCCGCTTCGCCGAGGCCTGGGCGGCGGGCGACCGCGACGCGATGTACGCGCAGCTCACCCCCGAGAGCGTCGCACAAAACCCCCCGAAGGACTTCGAAGACGCCTACCGCCAGGCCGAGCGGACCGCCACGATCGAGTCGATCGAGGTCGGCGAGGCAAGGGGACCGATCGAGCAGGGGAGCGGGGAGGCGTTGGCGGTCCCGGTGGAGATCGAGACCCGCTCGTTCGGCACCATCGAAGGGGAGCTGGCGGTGCCGGTCGACGATGGCGCGGTCGCCTGGCGCCCCGAGCTTGTCTTCCCCGGTCTGCAGCCGGGCGAGCGGCTCGACCGCCGTCTGTCCCCTCCCCAGCGGGGCACGATCAGCGCTCGCGACGGGACCGAGCTGGTCTCGGGACCGGTGGAGGCGCGCACCGTCAACCCGATCGCGGCGGTGATTGCCGGGGAGATCGGCTCGGCCCCGGCGGAGCGGGCGCGACAGATGTCCGCCCAGGGCTTTCCGAAGGGGACCCCGGCCGGGACCAGCGGGCTCGAGCTGGCCTTCGACGGCTACCTCGCCGGGACCCCCGGTGGGCGCCTGATCGCCCGATCGGAGTCCGGCGACGAGGCTCGCATCCTCGCCCGCGGCAAGCCGACCAAGGCCAAGCCGCTGCGGACCACGATCGATCCCGACCTCCAGGCCGCGGCGGTCACCGCCCTCGGCGAGACCTTCGGCGGCACCGCCGTACTCGACGCCACCACCGGCCAGGTGATGGCGCTCTCGGGAATCGCCTTCTCGGCGCCCCAGCCGCCGGGCTCCACCTTCAAGATCATCACCACCACCGCCGCCCTGGAGGAGGGGGTGGCGAGTCCCGATACCGAGTTCCCGGTGGCCACCGGTGCCACCGTCGAGGGGCGGGAGATCGCCAACGCGCACGACGAGTCCTGCGGTGGAACCCTGGTGACGAGCTTCGCCCTCTCCTGCAACAGCGTCTTCGCCCCCCTCGGGGCGGAGCTGGGGGCCGAGCGGCTGCTGGAGGAGGCGGAGGAATACGGCTTCAACGCTCCCCCCACCCTTTACAGCCGCGAGTCGATCGCCGCCACCCAGCCCCCCAGCTCGACCATCCCCGACCCGATCGGCGGCGAGCTCGACGCCGCGGTCAGCGCGATCGGCCAGGGGAAGGTATTGGCCACGCCGCTGCAGATGGCGTCGGTGGCCCAGACGATCGCCAACGAAGGCGTCCGCCTGCCGACCTCGATCGTCAGAAGCCCGGAGCTGGCACCCAATGCGGAGCCGGTCGAGGTGACCACACCGGAGATCGCCGCGGAGGTGAGCGCGATGATGCGGCGGGTGGTCCGATCGGGAACCGGCAAGGCGGCAGCGCTACCGGAGACCTCAGTCGCGGGCAAGACCGGCACCGCCGAGCTGGGTCCGAAGGTGAGCGGGAGCGCCGATCCCGCCGCCGATCCGGAGCTGGAGGTCGACGCGTGGTTCACCGCGTTCGCCCCGGTCAAGCGGCCCGCGCTGGCGGTGGCGGTGATGGTCGTCAACGCCGACGGAGATGGCGGCGTGATCGCCGCTCCGATCGCCCGCGAGATCCTGGCGACGAGGTTCGGCTAGCCGCCGACCCTCTGCGGGCGGGCCCTCACCGTTCCGGCAAGGCCAGCACCGCCAGCGCCAGCGCCGCCACCGCGCCCCCGAGCGTCACCAGTCCCCCGAGCGTATCGCTCAGCAGGGAGATCGCGATCCCGGCTCCGCCGACCCCCGCGGCGACCACCAGGCGGGTCCACCACTCCGCCTCCCCCTCGCGTGTGGCAGGGGCCGCCAGCACGATTCCCAGCGCCAGCACGCCGAGGCCGATCAGCTCCAGCAACCCACTGAAGGGGCCGAGCATCATCGTCACCGCACCACCCGCGGCGATCAACAGGGCCAGCTCGAGCAGACGGCGGTTCATCGCGAGCCCGCCGACGGCCAATCTAGATATCTAGCTCGATCGTGGCGGTCTCTCCGTCGGGCCCGAAGAACTTGAGCTCCAGCGGCCGCAGCTCCGCCGACGCAATTGGGAGCTCGAACAGGATCAACGCGCCCTTGACCGGGCCGCTCGCCGCAGGGGTCTCCGGAGCGGGGATTTCGCCCCCCGGCGGGATCGTGGTCCCGAGGTCGATGGCGAAGCTCGACTCCGTGGGGACCGGGTAGAAGGTCTGCTCGCGGGTATCGACGACGCGGAACACGCTCGGAATCCGGATCGCCTCCTCCTCCGAGCGGTTCTTGATCCTGATGAAGACTCCGAGGTACTCATGATCCTCCTCAGCCGGCGGGACCCCCTCGAGGTAGGCGGCGTCCTCGGGATCGTTGCGGTTGAGAAAGCGGGTGAGCTGGACCCGGTATTCGAGCTCGCCCAGCTCGAGGATGATCCCCTCCTCGGCCTTCAGCGCGGCCTCTCCCTCCTCCTCCCCGCAACTGCTCAGAAAGAAGGCGGCCAGGGGCAGCAGGCAACAGGCGATGATCTTGGAAACGGTCCGGTTCATGAGCGGGAGAGTGTAGTGATAGGTCCGGGGAGATTGCCGCCCGCGGGAGGTCGTCTAGATGCGGCTCGCTCCGCCGATCCGCAGCGGCTCGGGCCGCTCGCCACTCTCGGCGATCTCCTTCAGCCGCCGCAGGGCCTTCTTCCACTGACGCCTGTGCCAACTCCGGGCGCCGAGCTTCTCCCGTAAGCCGTCGAGGGTCTGAGAGGGATCGGTCCAGAAGGTGACCGCGATCTCGGTCGTGTCGCCGCCCGCGCCCTCAGTCAGATCCCAGACGGTGCCCATCGGGATCCGATCCTGGCGCCCTCCCTTGCCACGCTCGCGCAGCCGCTGGGGAGCCTCGAGGTCGGTCACGACCGTCTCCATCCAGATCGGAAATCGCGTTGCCGGCACGTGGAAGCGGGCACAGGCGCCGACCCCGGTCGACTTGATCCGCTCGAGGTGGAAACCCTCCTGAAAGTGGTCGCAGAACGC
Organism: Solirubrobacterales bacterium; assembly: GCA_051000155.1. Classification (GTDB taxonomy): domain Bacteria; phylum Actinomycetota; class Thermoleophilia; order Solirubrobacterales; family 70-9; genus CAXMST01. Next base: position 4,480 of record JBPCOO010000141.1, read on the forward strand.
CGGCCGGAGAGCGAGATCGCTGATCAGATCGAAAACTCGATCGCGCGGGGCGTCGATGGTTATCTCGGCGGTGGTGGGACCCATGGGCGCGCCGATTGTATTCGGAGGCGGGGGCGGGAGGAGCCCGCTCGTGGTCGGCGAATGGTTTGACATGGAAGCAGCTACAGCACACTCGACCGACTCCCTGTTGACCCGCGACGGGGCCGTGCTTGCGGCCCCGGTGGCCCCCGTGGTCGGCTCACGCCAGCCGATCGACGGCGTTACCCAGTGTGTCTGCTGCTCCCGCTTCCCCCTGGTGGGCGAACTGGTGACGCGGCATCGCGATGGTGAGGGCGGCTGGGCGTGCTCGAGCTGTGAGCGCGCCGGCCGCGCCGACCGGCTCGGTCCCCCGAGCGGCTCCGACCGCGTCCGCACCCTCGGCGGGGCGATGAACGTCCGCCGGGCGATCTAGCGGTCCAAACCCGGCAGACACCGGCACCGGTCCCGCGCCGATGGGGGCTATAGTCGCGCCCGTGAGCGAGGCAAGGGGAATACTCCGATGGCAGTGACGATCGCCGTCCTCTCCCAGAAGGGGGGGACCGGCAAGACGACCACCGTCCGCTCGCTCGCCGACGTGCTCGGCAGGGTGGATCTGAAGGTGCTGGCGATCGACGCCGATCCGCAGGGCAACCTCTCCGACTACTTCGATGTCGACCCCGAGGCCCAGCCGACGCTCGGCGAGGTGCTGGCGGGGCAGGCTCGCGCCGCCG
>JBPCOO010000158.1:0-3273 GCA_051000155.1 Solirubrobacterales bacterium
GACGTAGACGGCGCGCACATACGGACCCTCGTTCTCACCTTTCTCTACCGGCAGATGCCGGAGCTGATCGACGCCGGTCACGTGTTCATCGCCAAGCCGCCGCTGTACAAGGCGAAGAGCGGTCGCAACAACGTCTACATCGAAAAGGAGCAGGAGCTGGAGGAGTTTCTCCTCCGCGACAAGCTCGAGCGCTACACCCTGGTCGACAAGTTCGGGACCGAGTCGACCCTGACCGCGACCAAGTGGCAGCGCTTCAACCGGTCGCTGAAGGAGTACGAGGGCTGGGCTGCCTCGCTGCAGGCGCAGTTCGGCCATGACCTGGTCAAGTTCCTCTCCGAGTCGCGACTGCTCGATGAGGGCGCCTCCTCGCTGGCGGAGGCGAAGGAGATGGTCGAGGCCGAGAGTCCCGAGAATGACGCATACGAGACCGAGTTGATCAAGGCGCTGAAGGGGTCGCTGACGATCAAGGCCGTCCACCGGGACAGCGGCCTCGCCCGCCGCCACGTCCTCCCCGAGGGCCTGTTCGAGAGTCCCGACTACCGCAAGCTGAACGAGGTTCACCAGGCGCTCTCCGAGCAGATCGGCCAGCCGCCGATCGAGGTCTTCTTGGGCGAGAAGTCACGCAAGGTCGACTCCTACGGGGCCGTCCGCAAGGCGGTGATGGACCTGGCCAAGGAGGGCGTCCGCCTGCAGCGGTTCAAGGGATTGGGGGAGATGAACGCGGAGCAGTTGCGCGAGACGACCATGGATCCGGCCTCCCGGACCCTCCAGCGGGTCAGCATCGAGGACGCCGCCGTTGCCGACATGGTCTTCAGCGATTTGATGGGCGACAACGTCCAGCCGCGCAAGGAATTCATCCAGAAGCACGCCAAGGATGTCGGCGTGCTCGACGTCTAGATCGCGTGATGGTCGTGGAATCGCCGATCACCGAAACCGAGGGGATTAGTTGATGGAAGGTTCATCCGAGCTGCTCAGCGGCGGCAACATCGAGGAGCGCGAGCTGATCACCGAGATGCGCTCGTCGTATCTCGACTACGCGATGAGCGTGATCGTCGGCCGCGCGCTTCCCGACGTCCGGGACGGCCTCAAGCCGGTTCACCGCCGCGTCCTCTACGCGATGGACGACCTCGGCCTGCAGCCGACCCGCGCCTACCGCAAGTGCGCCTTCATCGTCGGCGAGGTGATGGGCAAGTACCACCCGCACGGCGACTCGGCCATCTACGACACGCTCGTGCGGATGGCGCAGGAGTTCAGCCTCCGCTACCCGCTCGTCGACGGCCAGGGCAACTTTGGCTCGATCGACGACGATCCGGCTGCGGCGATGAGGTACTGCGTCACCGGCGACACCCGCGTCTCCCTCGCCGGTGGAAACGTAAGGATCGGGGATCTCGCTGGCGGAATGGAGTCCGACTCCGAGCGTGACACCGACTTCGTAGTCCGGGACAGGCTTGGGCGGGGCGTCAAGGCCTCGAAGTTGTTCCATTCCGGGGTCCATCCGACCAGGCGGTTGCGAACTCGCGAGGGCTTCGAGCTCACCGGCACTGAGAACCACCCGCTGCTCTGCTTGGTCGAGATGGCCGGCGTCCCGCTGCTGCTTTGGAAGCAGCTCGATGAGATCAAACCCGGCGATCGGGTTCTGATCAACCGCACCCCGCGGCCCGAGGGCGAGGCTCTGGGCAAGCTCGGGCGCCAGGCCGCGCTCTTGCTTGGAGCGTTTGTCTCCGAGGGTTGGGTCAACGAGAAGCGTGCCGGGTTCAACAACGCTGATTTTGATTACTTCGACCAGGTGCTGGACGCCTACCGGGAGACGGTGGGTGGGCGGTTCTATACCAGCGAGCGCAAGATCCGCGACACCCTCGTTCGTGAGCTCGACATTCACAACCTCGATGCGCTGATGGCGAGCCGGCTTGCCGAGCTCGCGGGTCTGAAGAGCGCAGACAAGATCGTCCCCGAGGCGGTGTGGGGTGCGAGCCCGGAGTTCAAGCGGATCTTCCTACAGTCGCTGTTCGAGGGTGACGGCGGCACCTCGCTGCTACCTCGCAAGACGATCCAGATCTCGTATTCGACCCGGAGCCGGAAACTCGCCGCGGATGTCCAGGCGCTCCTGCTCGAGTTCGGTGTCATCAGTCGGCAGTCCTTCGCCAAGAAGGGCGAGATCAAGGTTGTGATCACCAACCGACGCGACGCGAGGCTGTTTGCCGAGCGAGTGGGCTTCCTTGGCCGCAAGCAAGCGAAGTTGGAAGGTCTGCTCGCGCAGATCCCGCTCGCCAGCCGTGCCCTCAGCCACGACCACGTTCCGCATGTAGCCAGCTACGTTCGCAGCGCAAGCGATTCGACCGATGCCGACGCTCGTTGGTTGAACCGCCACAACGTCGACCGGGTCGAGCGCTGGGAGCAGGGCGGCACCGCAATCCTCGAGCGGATCGCCTCCGACGAGGTCAAGTCGGTCGTCGAGCCGCTCACCACCGGCGACTATTACTACGCCGAGGTCGCCTCGATCGAGGATGCCGGCCCGCAAGCCGTTTACTCGATCCGGGTCGACACCGACGACCACTCGTTCCTCGCCAACGGCTTCGTCAACCACAACACCGAGGCCCGCCTCACCCGCCTGTCCACCGAGATGTTGCGGGACATCGACTCCGAGACGGTCGACTTCGCTCCCAACTACGACGAGTCCTCGAGCGAGCCGGTGGTGCTGCCCTCGCGCTTCCCGAATCTCCTGGTCAACGGATCGTCGGGGATCGCGGTCGGGATGGCGACGAACATCCCGCCCCACAACCTGACCGAGGTCGCCGGCGCCGTCAACGCCTACCTCGACGACCCCGCGATCGATGTCGAGGGGTTGATGGAGCACGTCAAAGGTCCCGACTTCCCCGGGGGCGGCATGATCATGGGCTCCGAGGGCATCCGCGACGCCTACCGATCCGGGCGGGGCAGCGTCCGGGTCCGGGCTCGCGCCCACATCGAGCCGCTGCGGGGCGGCAAGGAGGCGATCATCGTCTCCGAGCTGCCGTTCATGGTCAAAAAGGGCGGGGAGGGCGGTCTGATCCAGAAGATCGCCGACCTGGTGCGCGACAAGAAGATCTCCGAGATCTCCGACCTGCGCGACGAGTCCGACCGCTCCGGCATGCGCCTGGTGATCGAGTGCAAGCGCGACGCGATGCCGCGCATCGTCCTGAACAAGCTCTACAAGCACACCCAGATGCAGGCGACCTTCGGGGTCAACGCGGTCGCCCTGGTCGACAACGTCCCGCAGACGCTCTCGCTGCGCGA
>JBPCOO010000194.1:0-4416 GCA_051000155.1 Solirubrobacterales bacterium
TACAACGCCACCTACGGCGCCTTCGCCGGGGTGATCGTCTTCCTGCTCTGGATCTGGATCACCAACCTCGCGATCCTGCTGGGACAGGAGATCAACGCCGAGCTCGAGCGACAGCGCGAGATCGAGACGGGGGTCGAGGGGGCCGAGGAGCAGATTCAACGGCCGCTAAGAGATCACCCGGATGATTAGCGCGATCCGCTGACCGGGTAACGGGGGGCTATGAGCGAACAGGAGCGACCAGAGCAAGACCAGCCCCGGCCCGGTACCGAATCAAAGATGGATCCCGAGCCGCGTAGCGAGATGGGCGAGTACGCGGGCAGCGGCAAGCTGGAAGGATGTCGCGCCTTGATCACTGGCGGCGATTCGGGGATCGGCAGGGCGACGGCGATCGCCTTCGCCAAGGAGGGCGCCGAGGTTGCGATTGCCTACCTCTCCGAGGACTCCGATGCCGCCGAAACGATCAAGCTGGTCGAGAGCGCGGGCGGGCGCGGCAAGGACTTCCGGGTAGATCTGAGTGGCGAGGAGACCTGTGAGCAGCTGATCTCCGACGTGGTCGAGTGGCTAGGCGGTCTCGACGTACTGGTGTTCCACCACGCTGACCAAGCCCCGGTCGATGACTACTCCGAGCTCTCCACCGAGCAGTGGCAGCACACCTTGCAAACCAACCTGACGAGCTTCTTCTGGCTTTCACGCAGCGCGCTCCCCCACCTCGGCGAGGGCGCGTCGATCATCATGACCGGTTCGGTCAACGGCTTTCGCGGAAACTCCAGCCTGATCGACTACGCGGTCACCAAGGGTGGGATACATGCCCTGATCCACTCGCTCGCCCAACACTTGCAGGACCGGGGAATCAGGGTCAATGGGGTGGCCCCGGGACCAGTCTGGACCCCCTTGATCCCCGCGACCATGGATGAGGAGAAGGTGGCGAGCTTTGGTCAGCAGGCGGCGATGGGGCGCTCCGCCCAGCCGGATGAGATTGCCCCCTCCTACGTGTTCTTGGCCTCCGAGCAGCTCTCCAGCTACTACACCGGCCAGATCTTGGCGCCGACCGGCGGTGAGATCCACCCGGGCTGAGCCCTCCACGGCGTTCCAGCGGCGTCGCCCAACCTGCGCAATGATTGGGGCGTGCGGAGCAGAGCGGCACGACGGGGTGTACTAGAGGGGCGCGAGCGCGTGAGCCCGTGGCCACGGCGCCTGGGCGCGGTGGCGCTGGTCGGCATCCTGGTCACCGTGATCGGGCTTTGGCTCGGAGGTCCGGGCAAGCTCGGCGAGAGCATGGTCGACTCGACCGACCGCGCCTCGGCTCCCGGCCCCGACCGCGCCGAGGCCCGGTCCGCACGGAAGCAGCGGGACCGGCTCAACCCGCGAGCCCGCGCGATCGCCCTCGAGCCGGTCGCCTCGAAGATCCCCGTTCGCCACGACTTCGATCGCCCGCCGCAGGCTGGGGTGATGTTCGATGTCGATAGTGGCGAGGTCCTCTGGGAGCGGCATCTGGGCCGCGAGGCGCCGATCGCGAGCCTGACGAAGATGATGACTGCCCATCTGATCGCCAAGCGGCACGCATCCGACGAGCGAGTCCGTATTCCCAAGGAAGCCGTCGGCGTCGGTGGCTCGATGGTCGGCCTGCTGCCGGCCGGCAAGAAGGTCCCGCTCGGGGCTTTGCTGAAAGGTTTGCTGCTGGCTTCCGGTAACGACGCAGCGGTCGCGCTTGCCGACGACGACGCCGGTTCGGTCCCGAACTTCGTCGACCGGATGAACGCCGAGGCGAAGCGGCTGGGCCTCAGCTGCTCGGAGTTCAGCACGCCCCACGGGTTGGAGGATCGCGGCAACTACTCCTGTCCCCGCGACCTCGCGGCGATAGCGCGTCTGCTGCTCGGTGACCCGAGGCTGGCGAAGATCATGGGCTCCTCCAGCGCCAAGGTCGACTTCCCGATCCCCGGTGGCACGCTCGAGCTGGCCAACAACAACCCCTTCATCCGCGCGGGGGACAAAAGCGTCACCGGGGTCAAGACCGGATTCACCGAGGCGGCCGGGCGCTGCTACGTGATGGCCGCCAAGCGCGGGGGGCGGCACCTCGGGGTGGTGCTGCTGGATTCGCCCGATCCGCTCAAGCAGGTTTCAAAGCTCTGGCAGCTGGGGTTCGAGGCCCGCGGGTGAGATCCGGGCGAGCGCCCGCGGACCGAAAGGCGGACAACCGCGAACTCCCATGGCGCGGCCCCGGCAGCGGCCGTCCGGATCTACCGCTGCCACCGGCGAGGTTGCCGATCGCTCGAGCGGGAACCTTGCGTAAGCGCTGGCGCTATGTCGGCGTCTACTGCGACGAGCTGATGCTGTGCGCCGCGCGGGTGACGGTCGGGCCCTTCGGGCAGACCTTCTGGGCGGTGCTCGATCGCTCCAGCGGAGAGCTGATCGAGCGCACCCGCACCCTGCTGCCGGCCTCCCGCGGGGAGGTCTGGAGCGAGACGACCGCCGGCGAACCCTGGCGGATCGGCTCCCGGCGCGAGGGCGTCGTCACCCGCGTTGAGGCCGAGGGGGTGCGGGCCCGGATCGAGTTCGGGGCGGGCGCCTGGGGGGAGGCGGTCTGCCCGGCCGCCGGCGCCTACGTCTGGACCCGCAAGCGGGTGGCGCCTGTGCGGATCGAGCTCCGGCTCGCCGACGGGCGGAGCTGGGAGCGGGACGCCTATGCGATCGAGGACGAGTCCGCCGGCTACCACCCGCGGCGTACGCACTGGCGTTGGTCGGCGGGGGTGGGTACAAGTGCCGACGGCGAGGCGATCGGCTGGAACCTGGTCGAGGGAGTCAACGATCCGCCGCGGGGTAGCGAGCGTTCGCTCTGGATCGCGGGCGAGGTGAGCGAGCCGGCTCCGGTCCATTTCGACGGTCTCGATGCCGTTGCCTTCACCGGTGGGGAGCAGCTCCGGTTCGACGCCGAGGCCGAGCGTCGCGCCGACGAGAACAAGCTCCTGATCCGCTCGAGCTACCGCCAACCCTTCGGTACCTTCACCGGCGAGCTACCCGGAGGGGTGGAGATCGCCGAGGCCTACGGGGTGATGGAAGAGCACGAGGCGCTGTGGTGATCGAGCTGCGGGTGGGCGACATCACGACCGACCCAGACGCCGACGCGCTCGTCAACGCGGCCAACTCCTCGCTACTCGGCGGCGGTGGCGTCGACAGCGCGATCCACCGGGCGGCGGGCCCCGAGCTGCTGGCCGAATGCCGGCTGCTCGGAGGCTGCGAAGCCGGTGAGGCGAAGATCACCGGGGCCGGCCGACTCGCAGCCAGCCATGTGATCCACACCGTCGGTCCCGTCTGGCAGGGAGGCGAATCGGGCGAGGCGGAGCTGCTCGCGAGCGGCCATCGTCGCTCGATCGAGCTGGCGTCCGCTCATGGCTGCGCGTGGCTCGCTTTCCCCGCGATCTCAACCGGCGTCTACGGCTATCCGATTGCAAAGGCCGCGCTGGCCGATTGAGCGGAGCCAGGTCGCGGCGCTCGGGTCCTGGCCTCAGCAGTCCAGCGCGGTCGCCAAGGCTTCGCAGACCTTTCGCATGTGAGCATCGTCGAGCGTCGTGATCAAATCGGTGCAGAGCGCGGTGCGGTGCGGGCCCAGGCTGTCGAGGGCCAGGACTCCGGTTTTCGGCATCCCCTGATCGGGCCCGATCTCAACCTCCGTGGGTATACCGCGGGAGCGGGTAGTCGCGGGAACCCCGATCACCTGATTGAGCACGGGGAGCGCGGCCGACCTGGTCAGGATCAGAACGGGGCGGCGCTTGCGGTCGGGCTCTTCGTACCACCAGATCTCGCCGCGTTCTACCACCCGCCGTCCTCCTCATCCAAGCGCTCCAGCATCTCCCGAGTGTTGGCGTCGGCGGCGGCCTCCAGGTCGCCCCATTCGTCGGGCGTGCCGGGCGGTATGCGGGTGTAGCCCTCGACGATGGCCCGGTCGATCTCACGGCTGCGAGCCTCGGCGAGGCCTGCCTCGAGGACGTCGCGGATCAACGCCGACCGCGAGACCCCCCGCCGTTCGGCCTCGCGATCCAGCAGTTTCACGAGTTCGGTGTTGAGTTGAACGATCGTTTGCGTCCGCGGCATCGACCCAATGGTAGCCATATGGTCGATCCGGCAGCTCACCGCTCCTCCCCCCACCGACTTTCGATCTGGTTGCGCCAGGGCGGCTCCTCGCCGGGTGGGAAGCGGGACTCGTCCCGGCCGAGCGTCGTCTCCAGCGGAATCAGCTGGGGGTCGAGGTCGTCGAGCAGGCGGGTGGTTGCCAGCTCGTCGATCTGCTCCGTGTCGACCTCCCGACTGACCTGCTCCCAGCCGATGCCGGGGCGGTAGATCCAGTAGTTGATCGTGGTCGAGCCATCGCCCCGCTCGTCGACCGAGGTGAAGGCCGCGGTGCGGCGGTCCGAGACGGTC
>JBPCOO010000223.1:0-3371 GCA_051000155.1 Solirubrobacterales bacterium
AAGGACGTCTTCGTCGAAAAACCTCTGGCCGCCTCCAGCGGGGAGGCGCAGGATCTGATCGAGCTCGCGAAGCGGCAGGGACGGGTGCTGATGTGCGGCCACACCTTCCTCTACAGCCCGGCCGTGCGCACGGTCAAGGACGTGCTTGACCGCGGTGAGCTCGGCGAGCTGTACTTCATCTCCTCCAGCCGGGTCAACCTCGGCCCTTACCGCAGCGACGTCAGCGTCATCTTCGACCTCGGGCCCCACGACTTCTCGATCCTCCGCTACTGGCTCGGGGAATCGCCGGAGGCCGTAAACGCGATGGGTCGTGCAGTGATCGCCGATGACGTCTCCGACGTTGCCTTCATCGATCTCAGCTTTCCGGATGGCCTCCTCGCCCACGTCGAGTTGAGCTGGCTCTCTCCCAGCAAGCTCCGTCGGACGGTGATCGTCGGCAGCGAGAAGATGCTGGTCTACGAGGACGGCGCCGCCGAGCCCGTGCGGCTGTTCGACAGCGGCATCGAATACCACGATCCCTCCTCCTTCGGCGAGTACCAGCTCGCCTACCGCACCGGCGACATCGTCTCCCTGCGGGTAGACACGACCGAGCCGATCGTGGCCGAGCTGGAGGACTTCGTCTCGACCCTCCGCAACGGGACTACCCCGGTCAGCGATCCCGGGGTCGCCCTCGACGTGATTCGCACGGTCGAGGCCGCCGAGGCCTCGCTGCGCAACGCCGGCTCCAAGGTCCGGGTGGGCTCGCCGCGCGGTGAGGGCACCGCAGCGGGGACGGTCGAGTGAGCGCCCGGCATCCACTCGGACCGACCGGATCCGAGGGTCCGGCGGGCTCGGGACTGAGCGGGGAGGCGCACGCACGCGTGCCCGTCGGAACCGCCGGGCCGCCCGGATCCCGGGACCCATCGATCCGCCGCCGAGCCACGGTCGAGGGCCCCGGCGGGGTCATCTCCACCCGGTGGCGCCGCCGGGACCGGATAAGCCGAAGGATGCTCCTGGTCGCCGACCTCGTCGGCGTACTGGTGGCGCTGCTGCTCGCCGGGGTGATCGCCGACGAGCGCTCGGTGCCGACCGCGCTCGTCGTCTGGGCGATTCCCACCCTGCCGATCTGGGCGGTGCTGTTCAAGCTCTACGGCCTCTACGACCGCGACGTCCGCCGCATCAGCCACGCCGGGATCGACGACCTCCCCTATCTTTTCCACGCCCTGCTCGTCGGCATGCTGCTGTTCTGGGCCTGGATCAAGTTCGTCCCCGGATCCCGCTTCCTGTTCGAGGAGGCGGCGCTGTTTGGGTCGGTCGCCCTGCCGCTGCTGGTGGTCCTGCGCTCGGGGGCACGGCGGCTGGTAATCGGGACCGAGGGCGCCGAGCGGGTCCTGATCGCCGGCGCCGGCGCCACCTCGGCCCTGCTGGTGCGAAAGATCGTCCAGCACCCCGAATACGGGCTGGCGCCGGTCGGACGGATCGCCCCCACCGGCTCCGAGCTCGAGGATGCGCTCCCTCCCGGGGCGACGGTCCCGACGACCTCGGCGGTGCCGCTGCTGGGGACCGCCGACGACCTCGAGCGGCTGGTGTCCGGCGGCCGGCTGGAGCGGGTGATCCTCTGCCGCGGCGACCTCACCCCGCCCGAGGTGCTGCGGATGACCGACGTCTGTCATCGCTACGGGGTCAAGGTGGGAATCGTCCCGGGCGCCAGCGACGCCTACGGACCCTCGATCGAGCTCGACGAGGTCGAGGGCGTGACCGTGCTTGGCGTTAATCCCCCTGTCCTCGGGCGCACATCGCGCTGGCTGAAGCGATCGTTCGACCTGGTCATCGCTTCCGCGGGCCTGTTGGTCGCGGCCCCAGTCCTGGCGGCGGCGGCGATCCTGATTCCGCTCGACTCTCGCGGCCCGATCCTCTACCGGCAGGAGCGGGTTGGCCGGGGGGGCAAGCGATTCAAGCTCTTCAAGCTGCGGACGATGGACCCGGATGCCGAGGGCCAGGTAGGGGAGCTGATGGAGGGCAGCCGCGACCCGAACTGGCTGATCCTCGACTCGGACCCGCGCGTTACCCGCCTCGGTCGCTTCCTCCGCCGGACCAGCATCGACGAGCTGCCCCAGCTATGGAACGTGATCCGCGGTGAGATGAGCCTGGTCGGCCCCCGGCCGCTCCAGATCGCCGAGGACGCTCGCGTCGGCGGGATGGCGCGCAGCCGGCTGGACCTGACCCCCGGCATCACCGGCCTCTGGCAGGTGCTGGGGCGGACCAGCATCCCCTTCGACGAGATGGTCAAGCTCGACTACTCCTACGTCACCAACTGGTCACTCTGGATGGACCTACGGTTGATCCTGCGGACGCTGCCGGCGGTGCTCAGCCGTCGCGGCGTCAACTGAGCTCGATCTGCGGCGGGCCTCGATACGGTGGCGGGGTCCCGAGGTTACGAGGGACCCGATGCTCAGCCGGGCCGAGCCAGCGGTGGCAGGGGCTCCCCGGTGCGCAGCTCCGGACGCCTGAGACCCGCCCACTGGGCGGCTACCAGCAGCACGTAGAGGGGATTGAGCAGCAGGTACCGCCGCCATAGGCGGCGCGGGTTTCCGGCGAGGCGGTGGAGCCATTGCAATCCGGCGCCCTGCATCCAGGGAGGCGGCTCGTTGGCGAGCCCGGCGTGGAAGTCGAAGGCGGCGCCGACGGCGAGCGCCGGCATCCGCAGATCGGTGGAGTTCTCGGCGACGAAGGTCTCCTGCCGCGGGCACCCGAGCCCGACCAGCACCAGCTTCGCGCCGCTGGCACGGATGCGCTCGATCACGGCCCGGCGCTCGGTTTCGCTGAGCGAGTGGAAGGCCGACGGCTCAGCCCCCGCGACCTCGAGACCAGCGAACCTCCCCTCCAGCTTGCTTGCCAGCAGGGTGACCACCTGCTCGCTGCTCCCGTACAGGTAGATCGGAAGGCCGCGGCGCGAAGCCGCAGCGCACACGCGCAGGGTCAGCTCAGGGCCGTAGACCCGGTCGCTGAGGCCCGATCGGTGCAGGAGGTTGAGGGCCCAGCGGACCGGCTGTCCGTCGGGAGTGACCAGCTCGAGGCTGTTGACCCTCCGCCTGACGTCCTCCTCGAGGACCGCGGTGGCGATCCCATGGACGGCGAGCGCGCTGACCCCGTATCGCTCCCCCGCCTCGGCCGCAGCGATGACTCGCTCCACCGCCGCCTCATAGTCGACCTCGTCGACGCCGACGCCGAGCAGGTTCCGCTTGGTCGGACCGATCAAGGTCGCCAGCGTTCGAGGTTGGCCTCGTAGATCTCGACCAAGATCTCGTCGATCCCGTACTCGAGTTGCCAACCCGGATAGTCGGCACGAAAGGTGGCATTACTCCCGATCCACCAGATGTGGTCGCCGATCC
>JBPCOO010000043.1:0-7190 GCA_051000155.1 Solirubrobacterales bacterium
GAGATGCCGAAGCCGACCGCCCACCAGGCGAGCGCTGCGATTGACAGGTTCACGAATATCTTCGCCACCCCTGCGCCGACGTTCTTCTGCCGCGAGAAACCGATCTCGAGGAAGAGGAACCCGGCCTGCATGAAGAGGACGAGGATTGCCGAGACGATGATCCAGGTGACATCGAGTTCACTCTTGACCACCTCCGTGGCAATCGCTTCCTCCCCCTGCGCGGACGCGAGCGCCGGCAGAGCCAGCGAAACCACGAACGCCATCAGGGCGGCGAGGCTGAGCCTCTTGGACATGTTGATTTCCCTCCTGGCCGGGAATAGGAGTACCGACCGGTCGAATTGACTGACCGGGGAAGTGTGGGTTCGCGAGGCTCGGCGATGTTTGTACAGCGGTCGAGAATCGACGGCCGCGGCTTGTACGGGTGGGGAGTCTTGCTCCGGAAACCGCTTGAACAAGCGCCGCTCGGGCTGACTACGGACTGGTTGGCGTCGCCTCGCCGATCCGCTCGGGGGAGGAGATCGTCCGCGATTGCTCGCCGGTGGGGCCGAGCGCAAGCTCTTCGCGCTCGGTTGCGATCTCGATCGCATCGGGGTTGCCGCCCAGCTCGCGCCAGGTTTCCTTGGCCGTCGCATGGAGATCGTCGAGGAAGCCGTCGGTATGCAGAGGATCGTGGTGGAACAGGAGCACCCGCTTGGCCCCCACCCGCTTGGCGAAGGTGAGGGTGTCGGTGACCCGCGAGTGCCCCCAACCCTCGTGTCCAGGGTACTCGTCGTCGGTGTATTGGCAGTCGTGGATCAGGAGGTCCGCGTCACGAGCGAGGTTGTAGCCACTGATCCACTCCGTCTCGAGCTGGTTGAGGTCGGCGCCGAGGGAGGGCTCGTGATCGGAGATGTAGCAGAGGCTCGTATCGCCGTCGGTGATCCGGTACCCGAGCGTGGGGCCGCGGTGTGTGACGGCCTCGGCTCGGACGGTCGCCCCTCCGAGCTCCCATTCGCTCGCGGGCGCGTCGAGGAAGGAGACGTCGCAGGGCAGCTCGCGCACCTCCACCGGTGAGAGCGGGGCGGAGATGTAGCGCCCGATTCTCGCCTCGAGGCTCGCCTCGGGGGAGCTCGGCCCGAAGATGCGGATGGTGGAGTCGGCCCGAAAGCAGGGGGGGAAGAACATCAGGCCCTGGATGTGGTCGAGATGGAGGTGGGTGAGCAGGATGTTGATCCGCGGCATGTCCGGCGGCAGGGCGAACCCCAGCGTCCGGATGCCGGTGCCTGCGTCGAGGATCAAGGTGTCGCCGGAGGCGAGGGTCACCTCGACGCAAGAGGTATTGCCCCCGTAGCGGTTCATCTCCGGCCCCGGCGCCGGCACCGACCCGCGAGCGCCCCATACCTTCAACCTCATTTCCGCGACCGCCTCTGCGCCGATACCACCTCGCGGGCCTGATCGGCGTCCCTGGGCCAGAACACGATCAGGGCGCCGCTGTTGCCGTGCTCGGTGCTGATCACGGGCATCGCACTGGCGGCGATCTCATGCCGGCTGCCGTCGACCGAGCGGATGCAGAACTCATCGTGGGCGGGGCGGCCATCGCGCAGGGCCGCGGTGAGGGAGAGCTGGTCGATCTCAAGCGGTTCCCCGTCGCCGTCAAAGGGCCCGAAGTTCTTCGTCCACTCGCCCGGATCCTGTTTGCCCGTCTCCTCGAAGGGGATCCCGAGCAGCGCACCCGCCGCCTCGTTGTAGAAGAGCAGGTCGCCCTCGCGCGCAACCAGGAAGGCGGGTGTGGACACGCTCGTCAGGAAGTTCCTGGCGAGGATCAACTCCAGGGGTTTTTGCGAGCCGCTCACGCCACCCGCCATTGTTTCACCATGTGACCTCCGGCACCTGCCACAACCGCGCCGAGACAGCCATACTGCGGGACGATGGCGTTGCGCCGCAAGCAGACGGAAGATCCGGCGCGTGCCGAGCTCGCCGATGCTCGTCGCCGGGTCGGCGAGCTGGAGGAGCAGCTCGCGCGCGCCATGGGCCGCGATCAGCTCACCGGATCGCTCCTGACTATGCAGGCATTTCGAACCCAGCTCGAGCTCGACGTCAAACGCGCCCACCGCTATCGCCGCCCGCTCGGGGTGATCGTGATCGACATCGACGGATTCCGCAGGGTCAACCTCTCACACGGCTACGGGGCCGGGGACGGGGTCCTGAGGGCGGTCGCCGAGGTGATCACCGAAACCTCGCGCGTCAATGACCTGGCCTCGCGACTGGGGGGAGACGAGTTCGCGATGCTATTGCCCGAGACCGGCTCCGACGACGCCGGCGTGCTGGCGCAGCGCATGCTCGGACAGCTCGAGGATCTTCCGGCCGGTCCGGTACGGGGAATCGGCGCCTCGATAGGGATCGCCGCGTTGCGACCCGAAATGGGTCCCGAGCAGCTATTGGGAGCCGCGAGGTCCGCCGCCGAGCGGGCGCAGTCGGAGGGAGGGGCGCGTGCCGTGGTCTACGCCCCCCGAGACGAAGCCGGAGCCGACGACGCGGAGATCAGCGGCGCCCACGGCGACGTGATTGCCGCGCTTGCCTCGGCGCTGCAGGAGCGCGACCAATACACCGGCGACCACTCCGAGTCGGTGGTCGATGTCGCGGCCAAGGTCGGCGAGTCGTTGGCGCTGGATGCGGAGTCGATCACGCGGCTGCGGACGGCATCGCTCCTGCACGACATCGGCAAGGTCGGGGTCCCCGATCACATCCTCCACAAGCCCGCGCCGCTAGACGCCAACGAGTGGGAGATCATGCGCCAGCACCCGATCATCGGCGAGCGGATCCTGCGGGCGATCCCCGGTCTCGGGGCGGTGGCGAAGATCGTCCGCCATGAGCACGAGCGTTGGGACGGCAAGGGCTACCCCGACGGGATCTCCGGCGAGGAGATACCGGTCGGGGCGCGCATAATCCTGGTCTGTGACGCCTATCACGCGATGACTTCCGACCGGCCCTATCGCGCCGCGATGTCACATCCGGATGCGATCGCCGAGGTCACGCGGAATGCCGGCAGCCAGTTCGACCCCAACGTCGCCGAGGCGTTGGTCGGCTACCTCTACGGTCGACGCCAGAGCGGGTCGCTGGAGTTGTAGGACGCGGGCACTCGGCGTCGGCACCGTGCCTGCCTGGCCGGCCACCGCCGGCGGCCGGCGGCGGTGTCAGTTGCCGCTGCCACCCGTGCCTCCCCCGCCTCCACCCGAGCCCGAGTCGAGATCGGAGATGTCGTTGCGGAGCTCCTCGATGTCGTCCTCGACCACCGAGAGGCGCTCCTCGATGTCCTCCTCGTCGCCTGAGGTCGAGTCGAGCGTCTGCTCGACCCCGTCGACTCGCTCGGTCAGAGCGTCGAGGGAGTCCTCCACGCTGGTGTCGTTGGCCTGCTCGGAAACCTCGCCGAGCTGCTGCTCGATCTGATCGAACTGCCCCTTGGTGGCGGAGTTGTCACGTGCGTCGATCGCCAGGACAATGGCGACGATGCCGGCGGCCACGGCCAGTACCGCCAGTGCGGCACCGGCGTAGGTGCGGGTCCCGAGCTTGCGATCGAGCTGGGCCAGCCAGGCGCGCTGTCCCTCGGGGGAGACCTCGGCGTCCTCGCCGGTGGATCCCCCGGCGGGCTGCTCGCCGGTGGACGGCGCGTAGGCGCCCTCACTCCCCACAGCGTCTCCAGCGCCGGCGGTGCCCTCTCCGGCCCCGCCGCGCTCGGCTCCGGCCCCGCCCGACTCGGCTCCCTCGCCCGCCGAGGTCTGCTCGCCCTCCGTAGGTGAGATGTCGTCCTCGTTCTTCTTCTTGCCGAAGCGCATCAGGTGTTGTCCGGTCGGGGGCCGGCGACCTCGCCGTCCTCTGGGATTATCGGTTTGCCGGCCTCGACCCAGGCCTCCATGCCGCCGACCATGTTGACGCCCTCAAAGCCGGATTCGCGGAAGGCCTTGGTCGCCATCGCCGAGCGGCCGCCGCTGCGGCAGACGAACACCACCTTGCCGTCACGGTTGACTTCGTCGGCGCGCGCCGGAAGCTGATCGAGGGGAATGTGGGTGGCACCCTCGATGTGGCCGGCCTCCCACTCGAAGTCCTGGCGGACGTCGACGAGCTGGACGTCCTCGGAGCCGGACATCTCCGCCGCCTTCTCGACGCTGACGTCGTGGTCAGTGGTCTCCACCTGTGCGCTCATGCCGCGAGAATAGTTGACCCGGGCGGGAGGGCGCGGCGATCCCTCCTGTCCCTACCATTCGCGATCCACCGCAAGAGATTCCCAAGGAGCCAACCCGATGCCCGAAGCAGTAATCGTCGACACCCTACGCACCCCAATCGGCCGCGCCTTCAAGGGCTCACTCGCGCAGCTCCGTCCCGACGAGACCGGTGCCAAGGTCGTCGACGCGCTGCTCGAGCGCAACTCGGACGTTGATCCGGCGATCATCCAAGACGTCATCTGCGGCGTCGGCATGCCGCAGGGCAAGCAGGCGTTCAACCTCGCCAACGTGATCGCGATCCTCTCGCAGAAGCTGCCGGAGACGACCACCGGCGTCACCGTCTCCCGCTACTGCGCCTCCTCGCTGGACGCCGTCCGCCACGCCTCCAACGCGATCAAAAACGGCGAGGGCGATGCCTACATCGCGGCCGGGGTCGAGTTCGTCTCTCAGTTCAACGAGCGCACCGAGGTCGCCGGCGGTGACGACAAGAACGAGAAGCTCACCGGGGACCACGAGGACTACCCCGATGTCTACATCGACATGGGGCTGACCGCGGTCAACGTCGCCGAGAAGTACGGGGTCAAGCGCGAAGACATGGATGACTACGCGCTCCGCTCCCAGCACCTCGCCGTCCAGTCCCAGGAGGCCGGCTTCTTCGATCGCGAGATCCTCGAGATCGAAGACCACGACGGCAACACCATCGCCAAGGACGACGGTCCCCGTAAGGACGAGGGCGAGATGCGCGAGAAGCTCGGCAGCCTCCCCGAGGCCTTCGGTGGCGGCGGCGTCACCGCCGGCAACTCCTGTCCGCTCAACGACGGCGCCGCCGCGGTGCTGGTGATGAGCGAGGACAAGGCGAAGGAGCTGGGCTTGAAGCCGCGGGCGAAGATCATCACCGCCGCCACCCAGGGCAACAACCCCGAGCTGATGGGCGTCGCCCCGATCGGCGCGATCAAGAAGGTGCTCGATCGCGCCGGCATGAGCATCTCCGACATCGGCACGGTCGAGCTGAACGAAGCCTTCGCGGCTCAGGTGATCCCGATCATGGAGGAGTGCGACATCCCGCTGGAGAAGCTCAACACCCACGGCGGCGCGATCGCCCTCGGCCATCCGTTCGGCATGACCGGCGCCCGGATCATGGGCACCCTGCTGAACGTGATGGAAACCGACGATCACCAGGTCGGGATCGAGACGATGTGCGTCGCCGGCGGACAGGGCGAGGCGATGATCGTCGAGAGGCTGAACTAGGCGCGAGGCTATCGCGGGGGCGATCGACGAAGGCTCGCTGACCACCGCCCCGGCACGGATGGTTGACGGCTGACGCCCCGACCGTTGTCCGCCGGGGCTCTAACTGGTCATCAAACCTTCCCCGATCGCCCTCTTACGTCCCCCGCGCTGCTTGTTCAGCTCGTCTCCGATCCCGGAGCGGGCGGCCGGACTCGCCCAACCGACCCTGTCGAGCGTCGGTACGTATGCAGGGATCAACGAGAGTGCGTCTAACCGGGATATAGCCGCACGGATACACCCTCGTCGCGGGTGATTACTCCTCCGAGAGGCTGTAGCCGTAGCCGCCGCGCTTGTAGGCGAGCTTGGCGATCGACTTGATTCGGTCGTCGTTGTTGTTGTCGTCATCGACTCGGTTGAGGGCGGTCGTCACCCGCTTGGCGGCGCGGTTGCAGAAGGTCTCGGCGATGTAGCGCTCCTGCCCTGAGGGCTCGACGCCTTGGTCCTCGAAGGTCGCGGTCACCCGTGAGAGCACCGCCACCTGGGCGTAGATGTCGCTGACCGCCGTCGCCAGCCGCTTTTGGGCGAACTGCTTGGAGGTGAAGCCCTTGCGGTGCTTGATCACCTGGCTCTCGGCGGTGGCGGCCAGTTGCTTGACCTGATCGCTGACCGACTCGGCGTGCTTTTTCAGCTCCGGGTGGGCCATGCTGATCGAGTCGGGCCGGACCTCGCGCTGGACGCGACCACCCACGAACTCGGCGAGCACTCCAAGCGAGCCGATCGGATCGTTGAACGAGACGTTGCCGAGGTCCTGCAGCCGCTCGCTCACCGGCTTCACCCCCGATAGCGCGATGAAAGCTCGCATGACGTCGTTGGCGCCCTCGAAGATCGGGAAGATGCGGACGTCTCGGAGAATCTTCTCGTAGGGCTGATCCTTCATGTAGCCCTCGCCGCCGGCAAGCTGGAGCGCCCGGTTGACCTGATACCAGAGGAACTCCGTCCCGCTGACCTTGCAGATCGCGGACTCCAGCGAGTAGTCGTCGACCCCGGCGTCGACCAGCCCGCAGGTGAGGTAGGCCATCGACTCGAGCCCGTAGAGGTAGGAGACCATCCAGCCGATTTTGTCCTGGACCAGCTCGAAGTCGCCGATCGGCTGCCCGAATTGCTCGCGCTCGCGGACGTGGTCGATCGAGAGGTTCAACAGTCGCTTGGAGGCGCCGACCGAGCCGGTTCCCAACCCGATGCGGCCGTTGTTGAGCACTGCCATCGCGATCTGAAAGCCATCGCCCGGCTCGCCGAGGACGTTCTCCTTGGGGATCTTGACGTCGTTGAAGTGGAGTCTGCGCAGGTCGTTGCCTCGTAGCCCCATGGTGTCATGGCGCTCGCCGACCTCGAACCCGTCCATCCCCTTTTCCAGGATGAAGGCGAGGTGGCGATCCTCGCCGCCGACTTCGGCTCGGGCGAAGGCGGTGAAGACGTCCCCCTTGGAGCCGTTGCCGATGTAGCGCTTGTTGCCGTTGAGGACCCAGGAGCCGTCGGATTGCTCCACCGCCCGAGACTCCATGTGGTAGGCGTCGGAGCCGGCGTTGGGTTCGGTCAAGGCGAAGCCGGCGAGCTTGCGTCCCGCGGCGAGATCGGGCAGGAAGCGCTCCTTCTGCTCCTCGCTCCCGAACAGCGCAATCCCCTTGAAGCCGATCGACTGGTGAACGCCCAGGATGATCGAGAGGGTGGCGTCGATCTCGGCGAAGGCCTCGAACACGCGCGCAT
>JBPCOO010000061.1:0-2766 GCA_051000155.1 Solirubrobacterales bacterium
GCTTGGCCTTCAGCTCCTGGCGGATGCCGATGCCGGTGTTGACGATCGCGATCAACCCGAACAGCGCATCGGCGAACAATCCCTGGCTGAGGACCAGGACGAAGAAGACCAGGATGATCGCGTTGAACAGGGTGAAGACGTTGGCGGTGACGATCGAGGCGACCGAGCGACTGGCGGTCTCGGGGGGCGGACCCAACTCGCGGAGCCGCCGCTCGGCCTCGGCTGCGCTCAGCCCGGGAGGATGGTCGGACTCGGAGGCCAGCAGCTGGGTGGTGGCTTCGCTCACCGGACCATCTATACACACCGGCAGGCGGGGCGATGTTCGGCTTCTGCAAGAAGAGCTAAGGATCGGTCCTGGCGCGCCGATAGAGATGGTGATGGTCCCTTCGTCCCCCAGCCAAGCGCGAGGCGTGTGCAACGTCTTCGGATCGACCTTCGAGGAGGTCGTCCGCCAGGGGCTGGATTCGCTTCAGGATTGCTTGCCCGACTGTTTGGTCTACGTCACCAACTTCGATCTCTTCCTGGATGCCGCGGCGGAGCGGGAGGGCCTCGAGCTCAAGCTCGGCCAGGACAAGCAGGCGAGCGTTGGGCGGTGCTTCTACCTCACGGGCACGCGGGCGTCCAGCTCTGCCGACAACCCGATCGAGGAGCGGATCTACTCCGGCCTGGTCGGGGGCAGCGGCGAGGCTCAGCAGGTCAGCTGCCCGCTCGAGCTGGCCGACGGCACCAGGGTTGGGACGCTGTGCGTGCTCAGCTGCGAGGAGGAGATCGAGGGCTCATTGATGGAGGCGATCGATCAGTGCGCAAGGACGCTTTCGCTGAGCTTCGAGCCTGACGCCGAGCGCCGGCTTTAGGCAAGCCGGCCTCCCCGCGCGCCTTCGCCGCTCCGGCGTTAGGCTGGCCCCAGCATGTCGTTGAAGCTCGGAGTGAACCTCGGCTACTGGGGGATCGGCCCGCGCGGCCAGGACGCCCTCGACCTCGTCCAGCTGGCCGAGCGGCACGGCTACGACTCGGTCTGGGTGGCGGAGTCCTACGGCTCCGACGTTGTCAGCGTCCTTGCATGGCTGGCGCCGCAGACCACCACGATCAAGCTCGGCGCCGCGATCATGCATATGCCCGCGCGCCCTCCCGCCGCCGCGGCGATGGCGGGCGCCACGATCGACGCGCTCAGCGGCGGCCGCTTCATCTTCGGCTTCGGCCCTTCCGGCCCGCAGGTCTCCGAGGGCTGGTACGGGGTCCCGTACCCGAAGCCATGGGGGAGGACCCGCGAGTACATCGAGGTGGTCCGCAAGATCATCGCCCGCGAGGGGCCGCTGGAGCACCATGGCACCCACTACGACCTGCCACTGACCGGCGAGGAGGCGACCGGCCAGGGCAAGGCTTTGAAGCTCAACTTCCACCCCGAGCGCAACGAGATCCCGGTGTTCGTCGGGGCGATCGGGAAGAAGTCGGTCGAGTTCGCCGCCGAGGCCTGCGACGGCTGGATCCCGATCTTCAGTAGCCCTGAGGCGTTCGAGGAGGTCTGGGGTGAGCACCTGCGCAAGGGCTTCGAGAAGGGCGGCCGCTCCCGCTCCGACCTCGAGATCTCGCCGACCCTCCAGGTCGCGATCGACGGCGACCTCGAGACCGCCCGCAACGTGGTCAAGGCCGGACTGCTGCTGTATCTCGGTGGGATGGGCAGCCGGGAGACCAACTTCTACGTCGACCTCGCCTGCCGGATGGGCTTCGAATCCGCCGCCGAGCAGGTCCAGGAGCTGTACCTGGCCGACAGAAAAGACGAAGCGTTCAAGGCGATCCCCGACGAGCTGGTCAACCGGACCTCATTGATCGGCACCGAGGACGAGGTCGCCGAGCGGGTTCGCGCCTTCGATGAGGCCGAGGTCGATCGCCTGATCGTCTCCCCGATCCAGATGGACAAAGGCGAGCGGGGCCACACGATCGAGCGGCTGGCGGCGATCGTCGGCTGACGGATCCCGGCCCACCTCGCCAGGCTGTGCGACCGCTAATGCGGATCGGCGTACCCAAGGAGTCGGTCGAGGGGGAAAAGCGTGTTGCGCTGATCCCCGACACCGTCAACAGCCTCACCGGCAAGGAGCTCGACGTCGTTGTCGAGTCGGGCGCCGGTGCCGAAGCGGGTCACCCCGACTCTGAATACACCGAGGCCGGCGCGACGATCGGATCGGCCGACGATGCCTGGGGCGCCGACGTGGTGCTGAGGGTCGCGGTCCCTACCACCGAGGAAACCTCGCGGGTGGGGGAGGGCAAAGTCCTGGTCGGCTTCCTCTCCCCCCTGACCTCGGCCGAGACCACCAAGGCGCTCGCCGACGGCGGCGTCTCGAGCTTCGCGATCGAGCTGATCCCGCGGATCACCCGCGCCCAGGCAATGGACGGGCTCTCCTCGCAGGCCAACGTCGCCGGTTACGCCGCGGTGCTGCTGGCAGCGCGTGAGTGCGGACGCTTCTTCCCGATGATGACCACCGCCGCCGGCACCGTCTCCCCGGCGCGGGTGATGGTCCTGGGCGCCGGAGTCGCCGGCCTCCAGGCGGTCGCCACCGCCAAGCGGCTCGGCGCGGTCGTCGGCGGATTCGACATCCGCCGCGCCGCCTGGGAGCAGATCGCCTCGCTCGGCGGCCGGCCCCTGGAGCTGGACTTCATCCCCGACGCCGAGGACGAGGGCGGCTACGCCCGCCCCCTGACCGAGGAGGAGAACGAGAAGGTGCGTGAGGCCCTGGCCGAGAACGCCGCCAAACAGGATGTGATCATCAC
>JBPCOO010000070.1:0-3691 GCA_051000155.1 Solirubrobacterales bacterium
GGCCGAAGGTTTGCGACTCGGGAGCCTCGTTCCAGCTCTCGACGCACTTGCTGGGCGGCGCGGCGGCGGCGGCGGCGCTACCCTCAATCCCGTCCCCATCGCCGCCGCATCCGACCGTCCCGGCGATGACGAGGGCGCCGAGGGCTGCGAGCAGGCGTTGTCCGGTGGTTGCGAAGCACATCCCGCGGGAATCCTAGATCCTGGCGAAGGGCGGGATGCCGCACTAACCTCGGCCCGTGTCCGCCGACGGCCCCAACCTCGACCTCGAGCGCTCCCTGGTCTGGATGCTGGGCTCGCCGCGCTCGGGGAGTACCTGGCTCCTGCGGCTGTTGGTCCACCCCTGGGGCGTGGGCCACGCCGAGACGGTGATCGAGAGGTCTCGCTTCCGCCCCCGGGGGCCCGACGTGGTCCCGGTGAACGAGTCCTACCTCGCCCATCATCTTGCCCTGCTGCGCGAGGGAGGGTCGGGGCCGGCCGGCGAGCCGATGCTGGTGAACGACCTCCGGCGCGGCCACCCGTCCTACTTCTTCAGCGATGCCTACCGCGAAAGCTGGCAGCCGGCGCTTCGCCGGCTCGTACTTCAGCGCTTAGCCGCCCAGCGCGACCGGGCGATCGCCGCCCACGGGCTCGGTCCGGACCCGACGGTCCTGATCAAAGAGCCCAACGGCTCCCACGGCTCCGCCCATCTCGCCGAGCTGCTGCCGCGCTCCCGGATCATCTTCCTCCTCCGCGACGGTCGCGACGTAGTCGACTCGATGGTGGAGGCCGACTCCCCCGGCGGCTGGCGCACCCGTGTCGAGGGGGTGGCCGAGCTCCGCACCGACTCCCAGCGCCTCGCCGCGATCGAGCGTGAAGCCCGACTCTGGCTCGGCCGGACGATCGCGACCGAGCGGGCCTGCGCGATGCTGGGGGGCGATCGAGCGATCACCGTCCGCTACGAGGATCTTCTGGCGGACACCTTCGGCGAGCTACGCCGCCTCGACGACTGGCTCGGTCTCGGTCGCAGTCCGGCCACCCTCCGCCTGGCCGTCAGGCGGCACCGCTTCGGCTCTCTCCGCAACCGCCTGCGCGGACGGCGGATGGGAGTGCGTGCCGCATCCCCCGGCCTCTGGCGGGAGAACCTGAGCAACGCCGAGCAGGCGACGATGGGAGAGCTGATCGGACCGAAGCTGCGGGAGCTCGGCTACGAGGCCTGAGCGTCGCCGGCGGCCCGGCGCGACCGCCGCGCTCGGCGCTGGGATGTGCGCGCCCACTGCAGCCCGCCGAGGAGGAAGTGCTCCCTCCCCATCGTCTCGTTGCGACCGATCCAGGGACGCAGCCCGCGTAGGGCCAGCCAAGCGGCACCGCTCGGGTCGGCGGCGGCGCGGAAGCGCTCGATTATCCGGCGATGGCTCGGATCGATCCGCGAACCCAACCGCAGCTCCAACACCTGCAGCAGTTGCAGCAGCATCAGGTAGCGCTCGAAGCCCTGCTTTCCCGCCCCCCGGTTGGCCCCCCTGAGCCGCCCTGCCAGGCCGCGGGCCCTCGCGACGGCCTGGCGAGCACGCCCCGGCGGGAGCTCGGTCGCCGTCCGACGCTACGCGGCGACCGTGCCCGAGTCGTCGTAGCGGAGGTGGTCGTAGGTGACGCGCGGGACGTAGCGGATCCCCCCCGAGACGAGCGCGCACAGCGCCAGCCAGTGGTCGTGGTAGAGGCCGCCGGGATCCGGAGGGAACGGGAGCGCCGGCTCCAGCAGCTCGCGGCGGAAGAGCGCCGCGGCGCCCGTCACCTGGTTGGCAACCAGAAGCGAGGCCAGGTCCGAACTGCGCGGGCGGCGGGCCGTCCAGAAGGTATCCGAGAGCACGACTCCCTCGCCGGTGACGAGGCGAAAATCGGAGAAGGCGAGCCGGGCGGTCGGATCCGCCTCGAGCGCCGCGACCATGGTGGCGAGCTTGTCCCGTCGCCAGAGATCGTCCTGATCAGCCAGGGCGCAATACCCCGCCTCGACCGGAGCCATCCGCAAGGCTCGTTCGAAGTTGCCGAGAAAGCCGAGCCGGCTCGGCGAGCGCGAGACGATGAACCGCGGGTCGCCGGCGATCGCGTCGGAGATCGCCCTCCCGCCTTTCGAGGAGGACGCATCGTCGCTGACCACGCAGATCCAATTGGCTCCCTCTTGGGCTTTGACCGAGTCGATCTGGCGACGCAGGTGTCCGGGCTCGGGCTCCCGGGTAGCCATACAGACGACCACCAGCGGGTCGCCCGTCGAGATCGGCCAGGAAGCCGGCGCCGGCCTGCGGACCGGGTCACGCGCGACGATCTCGATCTCGCCGATCGGCGCACCGACCTCACCCCCGCCGAGCGTTCCGACCAGCGCCAGCTCATGGGTGCCGTACCCGACCCCGGTCGGAATCGGGAGCACGGCACTCCAACCCTCAAGCCCCGGCTCGGGAGCCTCCAGGCCGGCCGCCCACACCTCGGTTTCAACCTCGGCGAAGCGCAGGCGCAGCTCCCCCGCCCCGGCGCTGCAGCGTCCACGCATCACCAGCGCGGTTCCCCGCCCCCGCTCCACCACTGCCGGCAGCTCGGCATCCAGCTCGGCTCGAAATAGCGCTGGCTCGGAAGCGACTTGAGGTTCCACGATCAACGGCTATCCTGACTCAAGGCGGATGGAAGCAGCACTCGGAACACTCGGACGCGGACTCGGGAACCTCGGTCGCGGGATCAGCAGCACGGCCTCGCGCATGGCGATCTTCGTCCTCGGCGCGGTGGTCGGACTCGGCATCCCGACGCTTTGGATCTGGGTCGGATCACAGTTTCAGGGCGGTACGGCGCCTTCGTGGACCGCGCTGGTGGTCGTCCACGTAGGCATGATCGGGACCCTGATGCTGGTGGCGGGCTTCTTCAGCTTCTTCGTCGCGCGGTCGAAGGAGAAGGCCCACGAGCGGACCGACTGGATGCGCGGGATGCGCGAGGAGCGCAAGGCCGACTCGATCGCCGACGTCCATCCGCTCGAGCTGATCATCTTCCTGGCGGTCTTCATCGACATCATCGCGATGGTGGTCTGGTTCTTCTTTTTCGCCGATCCTGGCACGCCGGTGGGACAGGGATAGGCCCGCGATCCCTCGCCGCCCGCGGCGCCCGCTAGAATCCCTACTCAGCAAGTAGGAATTACCCGCCGGGGCGCGATCAGGCGTCCGGCATCCAGGAGTCAATTGAGCACCCACACGGTCTGCAAGAGCGAAAATCTCCCCTCGGGGGAGAAGCTCATCATCGAGGTCGACGGCATCAAGATCGGTGTCTTCAACTGCGATGGCGAGCTGTTCGCGATCGAGGACCGCTGCTCCCACGACGATGGCCCGCTGGCCGAGGGCACGTTCGATCGAGGGGCATGTACCGTTGAATGTCCGCGCCACGGCTCGCAGTTCGATCTGCGGACCGGCAAGCCCAAGACACTTCCCGCGTTCGCGCCGGTCGAGACCTTCGAGGTCACCGACGCGAGCGGGAAAATCAAGTTGGAGGTCGACTAGAACATGAATCCACCCGAGATTGCCGTCCCGCCGCTCGATCCCAAGCAGGTCGAACGCGAGTCGATCAAGGACATCAACGCCGACTACAAGGAGAAGTTCGGCTTCAACGACCCCGAGACTGGTTACGTCTACAAGGCGCCCAAGGGCCTTTCCGAACAGCTCGTCCGCGACATCTCCGAGTACAA
>JBPCOO010000098.1:0-2853 GCA_051000155.1 Solirubrobacterales bacterium
CCCCAGATCCCCTCGCCGGTGAGTTGCATCGCGCCGTAGCCGAGGCGGTGGACCTCGATCTCGCCGCCGATCTTGAAAGTTCCTGAGCTCGTAGCGGTTGTTGTCATCGCAAGTACATGCCCGGAGATGGTCCTGATCAAACCGGCGCGATAGCCTGCGGCCGATGGCAGGCGCAGGCGGAGACGGAGGTGGCGAGAGCACGGGGGCGATCCTCGCGGCCTTCCTCGCCAACCTGGGTATAGCCGTCGCCAAGTTCATCGGCTTTCTGATCACCGCATCCTCCTCGATGCTGGCGGAGTCGATCCACTCCGTCGCCGACTCCTCCAACCAGGGGCTTTTGTTCCTCGGTGGCAAGCGAGCCGAGCGCGAGCCGACCGAGCTGCATCCCTTCGGCTTTGCCCGCAGCCGCTACTTCTGGAGCTTCATCGTGGCCGTGGTCCTGTTCAGCGTCGGCGGGCTGTTCTCCCTGTACGAGGGGATTCACAAGGTCCAGCACCCCGAGGAGATCAACTCGCCGATCGTCGCCTACGCGATCTTCGGCTTCGCGATCGTGTTCGAGGCATTCGCGCTGAGAACCGCGGTCAAGCATGCGAATCCGGTGCGTGGCCGTCGGTCCTGGTTTGAGTTCATCAAGACCGCGCGCTCGCCGGAGCTGCCGGTGCTGCTGTTGGAGGACTCCGCTGCGCTGGCGGGCCTCAGCTTTGCCCTCACCGGCGTCGCCCTGGCGGAGATCACCGGCAATCCGGTCTTCGACGGCATCGGCACGATCATGATCGGCGTCATCATGGTGGGGGTTGCGATCGTCCTGGCCCTGGAGATGAGCAGCCTGCTGCTCGGCGAGTCGGCGCGGCCGGAGGTCCGTGAACGGATCCGCGACGAGGTGACCGGCCACCCGAAGGTCAACCGGATCATCGACCTCAACACCCAGCATTTCGGACCCGAGGATCTACTGGTCGTGCTCAAGGTCGAGTTCGACCGGGTCCTCGACGTCCCCGAGCTGGCGCGGACGATCGACGAGGTCGAGGCGCGGATACGCGAGGCGGTCCCTATCGCCAAGCGCCTCTACATCGAGCCGGATCTATACGACCCGGGGTTGGAGCGGCCTCGAAACTGGTAGAGGGTCGAGCTCGGCTTCGGCTTCCCGCGTCTCTAGAACAGCGGCATGATGCAGCGGTAGGGCCTCAACACGTCTTGCCGGCGATACTGAAACGAGCCCTCACCGCCGACGACCGTCGCCTTGAGGTTGCCGTTCTCCTCATAGCTCGAGTCGGTCCACTCCGCGCTCTGTCCCGCGCCGACGTTGCCGAGCTCAGCCGCCGCTGAGCGCAGCTGGGAGGGGCTTGGCAGGTAGCCACCCTTGACGTCGCAGGCGTCCACCGCATCCTTCCACTGGGTCGGAGCCGGCGAGGGCGTAGCTCTTGAGCTTCATCTCGATCTCCCTCGGTCTGCGACTCGACACCTTCGGAAACACCCGGTTGGGACCAAGGTAGCGGCCGCTCAGGTCGCCTCACCGGGACGCCCGCACTTCCCTCAGCGAGCGATGAGCTGCCGGCCGGTGAGCCCGGCGGCCAGCACCGCGGCCCCGGCCAAAAGTGAGATGGCCGGCAGGGCGAGGGCCAGCAGCAGGCACCCCGCGAGCCCGAGCGCCGGGACCGATCGCGACAGACGTCGCTCGCCCGCCGGCAGGGTCAGGGCCGAGGCGTTGGCGATCGCGTAGTAGACCAGCACCAGGAACGAGCTGAAGCCGATCGCCTCCCGGACATCGGCCACCGAGACCACGACGCAGACGACCGTCGCGATCGCGATGTCGGCGCGGTGAGGGACCCCGTAACGGGGGTGGACCGCCGCCAGAGCTCCCGGTAGCTCCCGGCGCCTGGCCATCGCCAGTGTCGTCCGGCTGACCCCCGCGATCATCGACAAGAGCACGCCCAGCGAGGCGACCACCGCGCCTATCTCGACTGCCGGAG
Source organism: Solirubrobacterales bacterium (assembly GCA_051000155.1). GTDB lineage: Bacteria > Actinomycetota > Thermoleophilia > Solirubrobacterales > 70-9 > CAXMST01. The sequence goes on from JBPCOO010000098.1 coordinate 1,968, forward strand.
CGAGGGCGGAGAATGAGCCCACCTCCACCGCGGCGACCAGGGGCTCCTCGCTGGCTGCCAGCAGCTCGGGCCCGGCGGCCAGCAGCGCCAGCGAGGCGACCAGGGCGTAGACGCCCAGGGCGATCCCGAGCGCGAGCGGTATCGCCCTGGGGATCGTGCTGGAGGGATCGCGCACCTCCTCGCCTAGGGTCGCGATCCGGGCGTAGCCGGCGAAGGCGAAGAACAGCAGGCCGCCGGCCTGCAGCACGCCGTAGGGGCCTGAGCTGAACAGGGGCTCCAGTCTGGCGGTCTCCAGCTCGCCCCCGAGCGCGGTGGCCGTGACCATCGCCGCGAGGCACCCCAGCACGATCGCAACGATGACGCGAGTTGCGGCCGCGGTTCGCTCGATTCCGCGGTAGTTGAGGGCGGTGAGGCCGACCACCGCTGCGATCGCCAGCGGCCGCATCAGCTCCTCGGAGGCGTATGCGCCGAAGGTCAGCGCCATCGCTGCGCAGCTTGCGGTCTTTCCGAACACGAACGACCAGCCCGCGGCGAATCCCCAGACCTCGCCGAGCCGGCGGCGGCCGTAGACATAGGTGCCGCCCGCCTCCGGGTAGAGCGCCGCGAGATCGGCGGAGGAGGTCGCGTTGCAGAAGGCGACTACGCCGGCGATCGCGAGCGCGACCAGGAGCCCCGGCCCAGCCGCCTCGGCGGCGGGACCCAAGGCGGCAAAGATGCCCGCTCCGACCATCGAGCCGAGGCCGATGACCACGGCATCGACGACGCCGAGGGTCCGCTTCAGCTCACCCACCTCGTCCATCACCCAATAACTAGCCCAGATCGTGCATCAAGCTCCCGGAAGTAGAAGCCAGCGAAATCCACTACCGATCCGGTAGCAGTGCGCTCC
>JBPCOO010000109.1:0-2738 GCA_051000155.1 Solirubrobacterales bacterium
GCGCCAAAGAAGAAGGCCGCGGCCGAGAAGGCGGCGGAGGCTGATGCAACCGAGACCGAGGAGGCGAAGGACTGATGGCTCACAAGAAGGGGCTCGGTTCGAGCCGGAACGGTCGCGATTCCAACCCGAAGTATCTCGGCGTCAAGGTGTTCGCCGGGGAAGCGGTGAACGGGGGCGAGATCATCGTCCGCCAGCGCGGCACCAAGTTCAAGTCCGGGGATGGCACCGGCCTCGGCCGCGATCACACCATCTTTGCCACCCGTGCCGGCAAGGTCGAGTTCAAGACGGGCCGCAAGGGCCGCGTCATCTCCGTCGCCGAGTAGCGCTTCGGCAGCAAAGGGGCTCTGCGAGGCGTTCCCAGCGGGGGCCGTCGACGCGGCGGGTCCTGTGTCGAAAGTCCTTGACGCGCGGGTCCTGTCGCCGGTGCAAGGCCCGCACTGCGGCGGGCCGATTCACGGGCCGTGCACCCGCGCCACCCGCGCGAGTTCGGTTGACGCTGTTCCGTCAACCCTCCGCCTCGACCGGCGATGCCTGCCGGTCGATGGCGGGTGCCCCAGAAGGTCAGGCGGGACTCGGGTCCGGAGGGTCTCGCGAGCGGGGTGGGTGTGACGGCTCTGACACAACTCCGCGCGCGAATTGGCACGTTCTTGCGCCCCTGGGTGCGCTTTGCTCCGTCATCGTCGTCGCATGGGCAGCGAACGCATACCTGTGCAGGACAGTCGTGTTCAATCGTGCACTCGCTCGGTTGACCGGCTGATCGGTGAGCTGGCCGATGCTCAGCACGGCGTAGTGGGCCGATGGCAGCTCCTCGACCGGGGACTGCGGAGAGGGGAGATCGGCCACCGCCTCGCGACCGGGCGGCTTCGCTCGATCCATCGCGGCGTGTACGCGGTCGGCCACGTTGCGCTCACCCGACGCAGCCGCTGGATGGCCGGGGTCCTCGCCGTAGGACCCGACCGGGCGGGGGCCCTCGAAGCGGGACCCGCCGCCGCGCGGGAGTCCTGCGGCGTCGGCGCCGCCCTCAGACCCGCCGGAATCCTCAGCCATTGGTCCGCCGGTGAGCTACGCGGGTACGTGGAGCTCGGCTCCGGACCGGTCCACCTCTCCGCTACACGGCGACTCGAGTCGCGGCACGGCCTGTACTTCCACCTGGCGAACATCCCCCCGGATGAGGTCGACCATCCCCACGGTATCCCGACAACCGGTCCGTTCCGAACGGTGCTCGACCTGGCCGCCGACTGTGGGCCCGGAACGGTCGATGCCGCCCTGGCGAAGATCGAGGCCGACGAGATCACCGACAACCTCTCCTTCGCCGCGCTCCTGGACCGCTACCCATCCCGTCGCGGCACCCGACACCTTCGCCAGGCGCTGGCGCGGAACGCGGAGGTGAGCGGCTTCACCCGCAGTCAGTTGGAGCGTGGGTTCCTCGACTTCCTCCGGGCACGCGACCTGCCTCTGCCCGAGACCAACGTCCGCATGTGGATTGGAGCTCGCCGCGTCGAGCTCGACTGCCTCTGGCGCGACTACTGGCTTGCCGCGGAGCTCGACAGTTGGACCCATCACAAGGATCGCCGATCCTTCCACGCCGATCGCGCTCGCAACCGGAGTGTCATCGCCCGCGCCGGCCTGCGCATGATCAACATCACCGACACCGACCTCAAGGGCGGGCGCGACGCGCTCGAGGACGACATGCGCCACCTGCTGTCTCATCCGGCCCCTGAACCGTTCAGCTCACCGCTCGTCGGCTGACCGATCCCCTGCTCGGCTTCCCTGCGATCCTTGATCGATGGTTCCCGCTCCCACTGCTGCTTTCACGCTCGAGGCGTGCCGAATCTGATGTTCCACGATCAGGCCAAGATCCACGTCGAGGGCGGGGGTGGAGGCCGCGGCGCGGTCAGCTTCCGCCGTGAGGCGCACGTCCCTCGCGGCGGTCCCGACGGCGGCGATGGCGGCAACGGCGGTGACGTCCTCCTGCTCGCCGACGGCTCCCGACGGGACCTGGCCTCGATGCGGATCTCGCGCCACTACCGGGCCGAGCGCGGAGGGCACGGAGAGGGGTCCAACCGCCATGGGGCGCGCGGGTCCGACGAGGTCGTGCTGGTGCCACCCGGTACGACTATCGAGGGACTCGAGGGCGAGCGCTTCGATCTGGTCGAGGAGGGCCAGCGGGCGGTCGTGGCCCATGGCGGCAAGGGCGGCCACGGAAACAAGCGCTTCGCCAGCTCGACCCAGCAGGCACCGCGCTTCGCCGAGAAGGGTTTGCCCGGTCAGGAGGGTTGGGTCGAGCTGCGATTGCGGCTCCTCGCGGACGCGGGTCTGGTCGGGCTCCCGAACGCCGGCAAGTCCTCGCTGCTGGCCCGGATGACCAGGGCCGCTCCAAAGGTCGGCGACTATCCCTTCACCACGCTGGCCCCGGTCCTCGGCACGCTCGAGGTCGGCGAGCGCCAGCTCGTCCTCGCCGATATCCCCGGCCTGATCGAGGGCGCCGCTGAGGGCGCGGGCCTCGGCCATGAGTTCCTCGCCCACGTCGAACGGTGTCGGGTCCTGGTCCACCTGCTCGAGCTGGGCCCACGCGCCGACCCCGCCGAGGCCTACGCGACCGTCCGTGGGGAGATTGCCGCCCACGGCGCCGGCCTGGCCGAGCTGCCGGAGATCGTCGTCCTCTCCAAGGCGGACCTGATTGGCTCCGAGGATCTCGAGACGGAGGTGGGGCTCTGGCGGGAGGCTCTGGGAATCGA
>JBPCOO010000143.1:0-13335 GCA_051000155.1 Solirubrobacterales bacterium
CCGTCGATGTAGCTCCAGAGGTAGCTGCATCGCATCTGCAGGCAGTCACGGGGCTCGATCAGTTTGTCGCAGTAGGTGCGGCACTGCCGGCACTCCCCCGCGGGGGCGGCGGGCGCTCTCTGGGGGACCGTTGCCATCGGCCAATTGTATGCAGTGGCGCGGGTCCCGGCAGCGGTAAACTACCCTCCACCGAATGAGACGATGCTCCCTTACGACCCTGATCGTGGCAGCCGCGATCCTCTCCGGATGCGGTGGCGAGGACGAGCGAGTCAAGGTCCCGGCCGCCGGCGAGAACACCCCGCTTTCCACCACTCCCGCGGGGATTGAGGAGGGCGCCCCCTATGACCTCAGTGCCCAGCAGTTCCGCAAGCGAAATCGTGGCGATCAGTTCGACATCACCGACGCCTACGTCGAGGACAACCCGACCCGCTGCGAGGGTGCCCGCACCGCTGACGTCGTCGGCTACGCCACGGTCTCGATCGGACTCGATTTCCCCCTGACGGGCCCCGTATCGGAGATCCTCGGCGAGGGCTGCGACGCCGCGCGCCAGAGCTGAGGGCTGGCAGTGAGCGAAGCGCCGTAAGCTCAGGCGCGGCCGGAGGCCGCCCTACGCGGCGAGGGAGTCGGTGCCGACCAACTCGGCCAACTCGGCCCGCAGGCCGGCCGACGGCCGAACTCGGTAGTCGGGCCCGAACTTCAGCCGGCGAGGTCCTTGGGACGTGGGGATCTCCAGCAAGACATCCGCCTCGCCGGGGAAGGTTCCCAACAGGGTCTTGAGCTCGTTGATGATCTCCGGTCCGTGCTTGCCGACCTCCAGGTCGATGCGGAAGAGTTCGCGCTGGGCCATCTTGCGGACCTTCTCCTTGGCCTCCTCCATCTCCTCGGTGGAGGGCTCGAACAGCTCGGCGTCCTGGACGACGATCTTGGTCTCGCCCTGATCCTTGTGGTCGACCCGTCCGCGAACCAAGAGCACCGCGTCGGCGTCAATCAACTCACCGAGCTTGTCGAGGGTCTTGGCGAAGACGATCATCTCGACCCGGCCCTCGAGGTCGTCGAGGGTGGCGAACATCATGCTGGCGCCGGCCTTGGTCCGGATCTTCTTGCACTCGCTGACGATGCCGCCGACGGTAACCCAGGTGCCATCTGATTTGTCATCGAGCTCGGACAGGGTGCAGTCGGAACGGACCTTGAGCGCGTCGCGGACCTCCGAGAGCGGGTGATCAGAGAGGAAGGTCCCGAGGGTTTCCTTCTCCAGGCGCAATAGCTCTCGCCCCTCGTACTCCTCCCCAAACAGCGGTGGGTGCTGAGGCCGGGCATTGGCGCCGGGTGCCTGCGCCTCCTCGAGGGCGAAGATCGAGCCCTGACCGCGTTCGGCATCTTCCTGCGACTTCGACCCGGCGGCCTGGGCGTCGGGGAGCCGTTCCAGCATCACCTTCCTGGGGGCGCCGGTCGAATCGAGCGCGCCGCACTTGATCAGGCACTCGATCGCCCGCTTGTTCACCGCCCGGGCGTCCACTCGCTCGCAGAAGTCCCAGAGCGAGTCGAACGGGCGCTCATCGCGGGCGGAGATGATCGCCTCGACCGCGGCGTGGCCGACGTTCTTGACCGCGTCGAGGCCGAAGCGGATGTCGTTGCCGATGACGATGAAGCCGTGGTCGGAGGAGTTGACGTCGGGCGGCAGCACCCCGATCCCCATCTCCTCGCAGCGGTTGACGAAGAAAGGCACCTTGTCCTTGGTACTCATCACCGAGCTGATCACCGCCGCCATGTACTCCGCCGGGTAGTTCGCCTTGAGGTAGGCGGTCCGATAGGCGATCAGCGCGTAGCAGGCGGCGTGGGAGTTGTGGGAGACGATCCCGTTCGCCATGAAGTTGAGTGGCCCATCGGGAGCCATCTCGATGTCGTAGGTCGGCCCTTCGCCGATCGGCTCGATGCTGACGATCGGATCGCCGTTTTCCGCGTGTGCCAGCTCACCGTCGAGGACCACCGAGATCCGCTCGCGGAAGTCCTCCGGTGTAACCACCCGATGGGGGAGCTCGCCGTACTTCTCTGCGAAGAACTCGGCGGTGCGGTCCATCCCATCCATCTCCCAGTAGATCCCATCGAAGTAGAAGTCGCAGATGCGTCCGTTGGGCAGGACCTTGTGCATCTCGAACTCGACCCCGCGCTCGACCAACCACTCGCACATCATCCGCTCGGCGTTGCTCGCACACCACATCCCGTTCGAGGCAACAGAGCAGCGTCCGAAACCGGGCCCGCTGTCGTAGCAATCCCGCCCGTTCGCGAGCGACCGCTCCATCTGCGCCCGACGCCACTCAGGGTCATTCGCATGCAGCCACTTGATTCGCTCATGCATCGCCGCCGTCCCGGCGCGAGTGAGATCGGGGTGGATCTCGTGCATGCGCTTCATGTGCGCGGCCTTCTCCTCATAGCTCCTCGATGCCTGGTAGGCGCGCATGCGCTCTGCGGCTCGCTTGTCCTGCGCCTTGCGACCAGGTTGCCGCGCCAGCCGCTTCATCGTCTTGCGGCGGGCCTCCCGCTGGCGCTCGCTGATCTTTGGCATGGTGATCAGCTCGTCTCCCACCCTCATTTCCGAGACAGGTGTATAGCCAGCGGTGGTCATCAGCCGATGTTCGGCGGTCGCCTTAATCTGGCGGCCACTCTCGCAGCGGACCCGGAAGAGTGGCTTGCGACCGGTCTTGACGATCTTGGCAACGCGGTGGGGACGGATCTCGCCGTCGGGCCACATCGACATGATCGACTCGGGTTTGAGGCGATAGGCCTCCGAGAGCCGCAGCCGCTTGCCGTCAGGCAAGATCACTCGCGTGTCGGCGGACGCGCATTTGTTGAAGCTGTAGTCGGCCGCCGCGGTCATCAGCGACCACAGATCGCGGGAGACACGACCGTCGGTCCCTGAGGCTGCGGCGCCCTCGACGAACTTGGACTCGAGCGTCGCCATCATGTCGCGCTTCTTCTTGCCGATCGCCTTGCGCAGGTCGTCGGCCTGGGCGCCGCTGAAGCCAGCGATCTGCTTGGAGATCTCCATCAACTGCTCCTGGTAGATGCAGCAGCCGTAGGTGGCCTCGGTGATCGGTCGCAGGCGCTCGTCGGCGAAACGGACGGTCTGAGGATCGCGCTTGCCCCGGGCGTACTCGTCGATGTAGCGCATCGCCCCCGGCCGGTAGAGGGAGACGAGGGCGACGATGTCGTCGAACTCGGTCGGCTTGACCTTGCGAAGCGCGTCCTGCATTCCCTCCGACTCGAGCTGGAAGACGCCGACCGAGTCCCCTCGCCGGAGCATCTCGAAGGTGGCCTCGTTATCGGTCGGCAGCGCCTCGACATCGACCTTCTCGCCGCGGGAGCGCTCGATGATCTCGACCGCATCCTCGATCACGTCGAGGTTGCGCAGGCCGAGGAAATCCATCTTCAGCAGGCCAATGTCCTCGACCGGGTTCATCGAGTACTGGGTGACCACCTTGTAGGAGCGCTCGCCGTCCTTGGCGGCGCCGCGATCCTCGGCGAGCTGGAGCGGGACGACCTCCTGGAGGGGCCGGTCGGCGATCACCACGGCGGCGGCGTGGATCGAGTGGTTTCTGACGATGCCCTCGAGGCCCTTGGCGGTGTCAACGATCTGACGGGTATCAGCCTCGGTGTCATAGGCCTTCTTCAGGTCCTCGCCATCGCTGAGGCAATCTTCGAAGCTCGGGCTGCGACCCATGATCGGCTCGGGAATCAGCTTTGCCACCCGGTCGCCGGTGCCGTAGTCGAAGCCGAGCACCCTGGCGGCGTCGCGGGTGGCCGCTCGCGGTGCCATCGTGCCGAAGGTGATGATCTGGGCCACCGACTCGCGTCCATACTTCTCCCCGACGTAGCGGATCACCTGCTCGCGACCGCGGACGGAGAAGTCGATGTCGATGTCCGGCATCGACTTGCGGGCCGGATTGAGGAAGCGCTCGAACAGGAGATCGTTGGCGAGCGGGTCGAGGTCGGTGATCCCGAGCGCGTAGGCGACGATTGAGCCGGCCGCGGACCCACGGCCCGGACCGACCGCGATCCCGTTCTCCTTCGAGTAGCGGACGAAGTCCCAGACGATTAGGAAGTAGGAGGGGAAGCCCATCTGCTCGATCACGCCGAGCTCGTAGTCGAGCCGTTCGATCGCAGCGGCCGGAGGTGGATCCCCGTAGCGGGTCCTCAGCCCCTCCCCCGCCACCCGGCGGAGCATGTCGGTCGGTTCGGAGCCGTCGGGCGTCGGGAACTTCGGCAGCAGCAGGTCCCCGAGGCTGATCTCGACCTCGCAGCGGGCGGCGATCTCGAGCGAGTTGGGAACGGCCTCCGGCCACGGCTGGAAGGACTCGACCATCTCCTCGGAGCTCTTCAGGTAGAACTCGTTGGTGTCGAAGCTCATCTTCGGCTGCTCCAGCGTCGACTTGGTCTGGACGCAGAGCAACGCCGCGTGGTTGTTGTAGTCCTCCCGCCGCAGGTAGTGGACGTCGGCGGTCCCCACCAGCGGCTTGCCGAGCTCCCGGGCGACCCTGGTGATTCCCTCGTTGGCCTTGTCCTGATCGGCGATCCCGTTGACCTGGAGCTCGAAGTAGACGTTGTCGGGACCGAAGATCTGCAGCAGCTCGTCGGCGTGGGCGCGCGCGTCGGACGGCCGGTCCTCGACGATCCTGCGGCAGAAACGCGATTGCAGGCAGCCGGTGAGAGCGATCACACCCTCCGAGTAACGCTCCAGCATCGCCAGGTCCACGTTGGCCTTGCCCCTGGCGAAGCCCTCGAGGAAACCCGCGGAGCTGAGCTTGACCAGGTTCTGAAAGCCGGTGTTGTTGGAGGCCAGCAGGGTGAGGTGGTTGCGCTCCCACTTGGTCTTGGTGCGGATCTCCTCCAGCTCTCCGACCAGGTAGGCCTCGACCCCCATGATCGGCTTGACGTCCTGTGCCCGGCAGGCCTTGTAGAGCTCGACCGCGCCGTTCATCACCCCGTGGTCGGTCAGCCCCAGTGCCGGCTGTCCCAGCTCCGCTGCCCGCGCGGCCATCGCCTCGATCTTGTTGGCTCCGTCGAGCAGCGAATACTCGCTGTGGACATGCAGATGGGCGGCGGTCTGGCTCACCCGCCCATCATGGCAAGGCGGTCAGATGCAACCGCTCGCATCGGGACCGGGTTTGCGCAGTTTGCGGGTGTCCGCCTGCGACAACCAACCAGAGCGCGCGGCGGGGACTCCCGCCGGGAGGTCAACGCGAGATGCGAGAGCGGAGGACCGGGCTCAGACCTCGATCACGACCGGCTGCACCAGGGGCCGGCGCTTGAGCTTCTTGTGGATGAACTCGGCGACATCGTCGTGGATGTGCTGCTGGATCAGGTTGACCTCGTGGAGGTCCTTGTCGGCGGCGTCGTCGAGCGAGTCCTCGACCACCTCCCGCATCTCCGCCAGGAGCTTGTCGGCCTCGTCTGAGTAAGGAACTCCTCGGAGGAGGATCTCCGGCTCCGCGAGCGAGGATCCGGTCTCGCCGGAGACGGTGGCGACGACGATGAAGAGGCCGTCGTCGGCGAGGGTGCGGCGGTCGCGGATCGCGATCTCATCCGGCTCGCCGATCTCGATCCCGTCCACGTAGAGCACCCCGCCCCCGATGTCGTCGCCGAAGCGGGCCCCGTTGGCGTCGATCTCCAGCGGCCTGCCGTTGCGTGACTGGAAGATGTTGCGCTCTGCGATCCCGACTGACTGCGCCAGCTCGCTATGCAGTCGCAGCCGCTGGAAGTCGCCGTGGTAGGGCATCACGTAGCGCGGCTTGGTCAGGTTGACCATCAACTTGATCTCCTCCTGCCAGCCGTGGCCGGAGGCGTGGATCGGTGCCTGCTTGGCGGTGATCACCGATGCCCCCAGCTCGAAGATCCGGTCGATGGTCTCGTTGACGGCGCGCTCGTTGCCGGGCACCGGGGTGGCGCTGAAGACGACCGTGTCGCCGGAGTGCAGCTCGATATCGCGATGATCGCCGTAGGCCATCCGCCGCAGAGCGCTGAACGGCTCGCCCTGGCTACCGGTGGAGATCGCGACCACCTTCTCGTCGGGCTGGCTGCCGATGTCCCGCGGCTGGATCATGATCCCCTTCGGCGCGTTGGTGATCCCGAGGTTCTCGGCGATGTTGAAGTTCTTGCGCATCGAGCGGCCGACGAGCGCGACCTTGCGACCGAGCTGCTCGGCGGCGTCCACCACCTGCTGGACCCGGTGGAGGTTGGAGGCGAAGGAGGTGACGATGATTCGCCCCTCACACCGAGCGAAGGTTTCCAGCAGCGCCGGTCCGACGCTGGACTCCGACGGTGCGATCCCGGGGCGATCGGCGTTGGTGGAATCGCCGCAAAGACAGAGCAGCCCCTCCGAACCCAGCTCCGCCAGTCGCGAGACGTCGGCCGGTCGGCCGTCGACGGGGGTCTGATCGAACTTGTAGTCGCCGGTCAAAAGGACCGTGCCGAGATCGGTGTGGAGCGCGACCGCGCGGGCGTCGGGAATCGAGTGGGACATGTGGACCAGCTCCAGCTCGAACGGGCCAAGGGGGACGCGATCGCCCGCCTCCAGCACCTCGATCGGCGCGCTCTTCAGCTTGTGCTCCTCGAGCTTGGAGCGGACCATGCCGACGGTGAGGCGGCCGCCGTAGATCTTCGGCGGGATCCCGATCTCCCGCAGGACGTACGGGAGTGCGCCGACGTGATCCTCGTGGCCGTGGGTGAGCACGATCGCCTCGATGTCGTCGATCCGGTCGCGCAGATAGCCGAAGTCCGGTAGCACCAGGTCGATCCCGAGCTGGTCGGGGGTGGGGAACATGACCCCGGTGTCGACGACGACGATGCGACCGTCGAGCTCGACCACGGTCATGTTCTTGCCGATCTCGCCGAGGCCTCCCAGCGGGAGGATCTTGATCTTGTGCTCAGCCATGGGTGGGCTCCAGTCCTTGCGCCGTCAGCGCGGCGCGGATAGTGGTTCGCTGCTCGTCGGTGGCGGGGACCATCGGCAGCCTCATCCGCTCGGAGCAGATGCCCAACATTCCCAGTGCGGTCTTCACCGGGATTGGGTTGGAGGTGGTCGCCAGCGCCTCATACAGCGGTTGCAGTTCCTCGTCGATGCTACGGCCGCGATCGGCGTCACCGGCGGCGAAGGCGTCGGCGAGCTCGCGCATCGGCTCGCCGACCAGGTGAGAGGCGACGCAGATTCCGCCGACGCCACCGCGCTCGAGGCAGTCGGCGAAGACGTTGTCGTTGCCGGCCAGCTCCTCCAGCTTCCTCACCTGGCCCAGCTCGGCGTCGTTGGCCTGCTTGACCGCGACCACGTTGGGGATCTGCGCCAGCTGGTCGAGCTGGTCGGGGGGGATGTTTTTGACGCTGCGAGCGGGGATGTTGTAGATGACGATTGGCAGCTGGGTTGCCGCCGCCACCGCCTCGAAGTGGGCGTCGATTCCCGCCGGATTGGGGTTGTTGTAGTAGGGAGTGACGACCAGGGCGCCGTCGACGCCGGTCTCCTCCGCCCGCTTGGTCAGCTCAACCGTATGGCGGGTGTCGTTGGAGCCGGTGCCCGCGATCAGGGGCACTCCCTCCCCCACCTCAGCCCGGACCGCCTCGAACAGGGCCAGCTTCTCGGCGTCGTCGAGGGTCGGCGACTCGCCGGTGGTCCCGGCCAGGACCAGGCCGTCGGAGCCGTGGGAGAGCAGGTGGGCGGCGAGGTTGCGGCAGGCGGGCAGGTCCAGCTCCCCCTCGTCGGTGAACGGGGTGACCATCGCCGTCAGGACTCCCTCGAACGCGCTCATCAAGCGCGGAAGCCTAGATCAATGAGGTTCAGCCGGCGAACACCCCGGGGCGACGGTCGGCCCAGGGACGGATGCGCTCGAGCTGCGCAGCGACCCGGATCAGCAGGTCCTCGCGGCCGAAGGGCGCGACGATCTGCACCCCGACCGGGACCCCCTCATCGGTCTGGTGCAGCGGCAGCGAGATCGCCGGCTGGCCGGTGACGTTGAACAGCGCCGTGAACGCTCCCGAGGGAAAGGCGCGGTGGAAAGCCTCCATGGGGTCGTCGCCGGAGTCGTCCATCTCCCCCAGCTTCGGGGCGACCTCGGCCATCGTCGGGGTCACCAGCAGGTCGTAGCCGGACTCGAACCATCCGGCGATCCCGCGGCTGAGAACCTGGTGCATCGCGACCGCCGCAAGATACTCCCCCGCGTCCCGCTTGCGACCCAGTTCGGCCAGCGCCCAGGTCAGCGGCTCGACGTCACCGGCCTCTATCTCGCGGCCCAGGAGCATCCCGACCCGCCCGAGGATCGCGGCCTGTCCGGCGGCCCAACGGGTGAGAAAGCTCTCCTGGATGTCGACCCCTCCGCCCTCACCCATGCCGTCGGTCGGCGAGCCGTCCTTGACTTCGTGGCCGAGCTCCTCGAATGCCTCCAGCGCGATCTCGACCGCGCGCTTGCAGTCAGGGTCGACCTCGGCCTCGGCCGCGGGCTCGTCCATCGAGCCGATCCGCAGGCCGGTGGACTCGTCTTCGAGCTCGTCGGTGTAGGGGCGCTCGGGCGGAGGGGCGACGTAGGGATCGCCGGGAGCCGGCCCGTGGACGGCCTCGAGGACGCGAGCGGTGTCCCGCACCGACTTGGAGACCACCAGCTCGCAGGTGAGCCCAGAGAGGTTGTCGCCGACCAGGGGCCCCTCGCTGATCCGCTGGCGGGTCGGCTTCAGCCCGACCAGGCCGCAGTTGGATGCGGGGATCCGGATCGAGCCGCCGCCGTCGTTGGCGTGCGCCATCGGCACCATCCCAGCGGCGACCGCCGCCCCCGAGCCGCCGGAGGAGCCGCCGGGGGTGCGCGAGGTGTCCCAGGGGTTCTTGGTCGCCCCGTAGGCGTCGGGCTCAGTAGTTGGCAGGATCCCCAGCTCCGGGGTGTTGGTCTTGCCGATCGTGATCAGCCCCGCTTCGCGGAAGCGCTGGGCGAGGAAGGTGTCGACCGGGGCCTTGAAATCGGCGTCTTTGAGCAGCTGGAGGCCCATGTGGAGGGGCTGGCCGGCGAAGGCGGCACCGAGATCCTTGAGCAGGAAGGGAACGCCCTTGAACGGGCCATCGGGAACGTCGCCGTCCGCCGCCTCGCGGGCCTCCTCGAACAGCGGGTGGATGACCGCGTTGAGCTCCGGGTTGAGCGCCTCAATCCGCTCGATCGCTGCGTCGACCAGCTCCCGGGGGCTGGCCTCGCCGGAGCTGACCAGCTCCGCTTGCGCGGTCGCATCCATCTCGGCCAGCTCTTCGCTCATCTCGGTCTCTCCTCGGGCGGTTGTTCGTAATTAGCTGCCCAGCCAGCTAGCTGGGAGCGACCACGGTATCGGAGCGCGAGCGTTGCGGCGGAGGGTCGACCTCCCCCTGGCTGGCGAGGCTGATCGGCACTCGCAGGGTCCGCATCATCACGCCGACCATGATCGCCGCAGCAGCAACGATCGCCGCCAGCGATACGAGGAAGGCGGCATCCGGCTTAGTCCAGTCGATCTCGGCTCCGTAGCGGAGGGTCGCTGCGGCGATCGCCGCCGTAAAGAGGCCGATGCCTGCAACCACGCCGACCAGCTCGATCCGCTTGAGCAGCGATGTGCCGGGTTCACCGCGCTGCGGCGCCCGCGGTACCAGCTCGGGTCGCCATGTATAGGTAGCCGCCAGCACGGCGGCAGTGGCCGCGAGGGTGATCGCGAACGAGCCGAGCGCGTCGCTCGGACGGTGCCAGGCGGCGATCACCACCGTCACCCCTCCCCCGGCCGCGAGCGCGAACGCCGCTAGGGCTGTCAGCGCCCGGAGGCGCCGCGGGGCTGCAACGATCGCGGCCAGTCCGATACTCGCGGCGACCGAGGTGTGCCCGCTGGGGTAGCCGTTGTAGTTGAGGATCGGGTCCAGCGCGAGCTCCGGACGGGTGAAGATCACGAGCTTGAAGATCTCGGTAGCGACCAAGCTGGCCCCGATCGTCGCCAGCGGCACGAGCGCCAGCGTCGCCCGGCCGCGCAGGACGAGGATCAAGCCGAGGCCGATGCCGGCCAGCAGCAACGATCCCGTGCTGACGATCCCAAGCGCATCGTTGGCCTCGTCGCGAACCCGCTCTGGGACGTTCTCGCTGGTCGCCAGCGCGGCGTTGTCCCACCGCTGGCCGATCTCGGTCTGGACCGCGAGCAGGTAGATCAGCAGGAAGACGGCGAAGGCGAGCACCGCGACCAACAGCAGGCGCCGGCTCGCGGGCGGGATTCTCTTGACGGCGGAGAACACGGCTCCATTATCGAGGGCTAAGGAAAGATCGGGTTAAAGCGGAGGGGATCAGGAGCGCGCTATCGCATATATGCGATGATGGTTCAAATGACTCGACCCGCCGCGATCCTGCGCGACAGCCGACGGGCACGCGGGCTTTCACAAGCCCAGCTTGCGATCCGAGCCGGAACGACCCAGTCCGCCATCTCCCGGATCGAGAACGGCCACATCTCCCCGTCGATCGACACGCTCGACCGGCTCATGCGACTTCTCGGCGAGCGGATCGAGCTCACCTCCAGCGATGCTGATTCTGGGATCGATCGCGGCCTCCTCCGCGCCAACCTCGAGTTGACCCCGGCCGAGCGGCTCCGCGGGGCCACCCGCCTTGCGGTAGCGACGGGCAGGCTCCGGAACGGCCTCCGCAAATGAGCCCGGCCGGGGAAACGAGCCCATTCGACCCGCTGCCGATCCTGATCGCGCTCGCCGATGCCAAGGTCGACTTCGTCCTCATCGGCGGGCTCGCGGGGAACGCGCTCGGGTCCTCCCAGGCGACATACGATGTCGACGTTGCCTACTCGCGGGAGCCAGAGAACCTCGAGCGGCTCGCCGGGGCGCTGACCGAGATTGGCGCGGAACTCCGAGTGGCCGGCCTCGACGATCCGCGCGAGCTCGGCTTTCAGCTGGACGCCGAGACCTTGCGACGGAGCGCAAACTTCACCTTCAACACCCGCCTCGGCCCCCTCGACATCCTCGCCGAGCCCGCAGGCATGCGCTCATACACCGAACTGCGCCGAGACTCCTTGACTGTCGAGATCGACGATCGTGAGATCAGGGTCGCCTCGCTCGACCACCTGATCGCGATGAAGCAGGCCGCCGGTCGGCCGAAGGACCGGATCATGGTCGAGGAGTACATCGCCCTGGCCGAGGAGCGCCGACATCGAGCGGCGTCCGGGGAAGCCGGCTAAAGCAACTCCTCCAGTCCGACCGTCAGCGGATCTGGCAGCGAGCCGACCTCACGGCAGGCCAGCACGACTCCCGGCATGAACGACCAGCGGTCGATTGAGTCGTGGCGGATCGAGAGCGTCTGACCCTCGCCGCCAAACATCACTTCCTGGTGGGCGACATACCCCTGCCGGCGCACCGAGTGGATCGGCCCTTGGACGTTCCCGCCGGCCCGGGCGATCAGCTCCGCGGTGCGGGCTGCCGTCCCCGAAGGCTTGTCAAGCTTCTTGTCGTGGTGGAGCTCGACGATCTCGACCTCGGGCATGTGCGGAGCGATCATCTGCGCCGCCTGCATCATCAACACCGCCCCGATGGCGAAGTTCGGTGCGACGAAGGCGCGGCCACCCGCTCCCCCGTCGAAGTGGTCCTCGGCGCACTTGCGTAGCTCGTCCAGGTCGAAGCCGGTGGTGCCGATGACAACGCTCTTCCCCGACTCGAGGCAGAGACGTGCGTTTGGAAGCGCCTGATCGGGGATGGTGAAGTCGACGACCAGGTCGGCATCACCCAGGACGTCGCCGATCTCGGTATCGAGCTCGGGATCGGCCCTGCCGCTCAGCTCCAGCCCCTCGGCTCGCTCGACCGCCTCGCAGACGGTGGCACCCATGCGTCCTGCAGCCCCGGCAACCGCGACTCTGATCGTCTCGCTCATGCGGGGGAGGCTACCCGCCCGCTCACCTCAGCTTCAGAGTCAGCTTCTCCTCGAACGGTTGCCGGCCTCGCCGGCCTTGTTTTTGCCCTTGCCGGAGGCCTGTCTGCCTGGCGAGGAGGTATCGGGGCCGGGATGGCGTCATTGCCGCGTCCGACCCGATTGGTCCTAACCCCCGGTCCCTATATTCGGGAGCCTAGCCCGTCAGCGCCGCGCTGACCGGCTCGACCGCGCCGCGGAAGCGGTCCTCCTCGGCGCCGATGCAGGCGGCGGAGATGCGCTCGGATGCGTACAGCTCGTTCGCAAGCTCGCTGACGCCGTCAACCGTGACCGCGTCGATTCGCTCGATCATCTGATCGAGGCTGAGGTGGGGCTGGTCGAACAGGGCGTTGCGGGCGTTGCGGCTCATGCGGCCGGGTGTGCTCTCGAGCGCGAGGACCATCCGGCCCTTGACGTGCTCCTTGGCCCGGTCGA
This sequence comes from Solirubrobacterales bacterium, assembly GCA_051000155.1. GTDB lineage: Bacteria > Actinomycetota > Thermoleophilia > Solirubrobacterales > 70-9 > CAXMST01. The sequence continues at coordinate 12,366 of JBPCOO010000143.1, forward strand.
GCTCTGAGCCGCTGACGCCGTCGACGCGGAGGCTCTCGAGCTCGCGGCCGATGATTTCGCAGGCCTCGGCGACGTTGTCGGAGCGGGTGCCGACGTACATCGCCGCCAGGCCGGTATCGGCGTAGAAGTCCGAGTAGGAGCCGACCGCGTAGGCGAGGCCGCGCTTCTCCCGGACCTCCCGGAACAGCCGCGAGGAGGTCGAGCCGCCGAAGATGGTGTCCATCACCGCCAAGGTCCAGCGGCGGTCGTCGCCGCGCGGGATTCCGGGCGCGCCGAAGCAGATGTGGTACTGCTCGGTCTCCTTCGGGTAGAAGCAGAGCTTGGCCTCGTCGGCGGCGGTCGGAAGCCCTGGCCGCTCTACCTCACCCTTGGGGACCTCGAGCAAGCGCTCGGCCAACTCGACGATCTCGGCGTGGTCGAGGTTGCCGGCGGCGGAGACGACCATGTTGGAGCCGACGTAGTGACCCTGGTGGTAGTCGGCGATATCGGGGATCGGGACGTTGCCGACCACCTCGGCCGTCCCGAGGATCCGCTTGCCCAAAGGATGATCGCCGAATACGGCGTCGGCGAGGACGTCGTGGACCCGGTCGGAGGGCTCGTCCTCATACATCGCGATCTCTTCGATCACGACCTGTCGCTCGGAGTCGATCTCGGGGAAGGTCGGCTTAGTGAACATCTCCGCCAGCACGTCGAAGGCGGCCTCGGTGTGCTCGTCGACGAAGCGCGCGTACAGGTGGGTCGTCTCCTTGGATGTGGCGGCGTTGGTCGCCGCCCCGAGCCCGTCGAAGTACTCGGAGATCTCGATCGCCGAATGACGCTCGGTCCCCTTGAACAGCAGGTGCTCGAGAAAGTGCGAGAGGCCGGCTTGCGCCGACCTCTCATCACGTGATCCCGTGCGAACCCAGAGGCCGAGGGTGACCGAGCGGACCGAGGAGACATCCTCGGTGATGATCCGCAGACCGCCATCGGT
>JBPCOO010000152.1:0-7389 GCA_051000155.1 Solirubrobacterales bacterium
ACGTTGAAGTCCATGCCGAAGTGGTTGAGGCCGCAGTACTCGGCGCACTTGCCACCGTTCATCACGAGCTGGTCGAAAATCAGGTCGAAGCTGTTGGTCCGGCCGGGGATCGCGTCGCGCTTGAAGCGCTGGGAGGGTACCCAGAAGGAGTGGATCACGTCCCGGGTGGCGAGCTCGAAGCGGATCGGTTCCCCTACCGGCACCCGCAGAGTCGGCGGGCGGCTCTGATCGCCGATCTCGCTGACCCCGGTTTCCCCGTAGTCGAACTGCCAGCCCCACTGGAAGGCGGTGACCTTGACGGTGAGCGCAGGATCGGAGGCGGCCGCATCGACATCGTCGAGCGAGCGCAGGCTGAGCGTGGTCAGGGTCGCGGCAACCGCCACCAGAACGACGACGTAGGCGGCCTCGACCTTGGGAGCGTCGCTGGCCGCGCCGGAAGGGCGGGAGCGCCGCCTCCCTCGGAGAACCAGGAAGCCGAAGGTGCCGGCGACCAGCACGAACACGGCGATCGCGATCGGCAGATAGATCTCGGCCAGGTGGTCGAACTCGCTACGGGTGCTCTCTTTCACCTGGTTGAAACCGCCGATTGACTTTCACGACGTCTCAGATACCCGATCATGCCCCGTCTCTATACCGCGATCATGTAGCTCACGCATACGCGGCCACCCTACTCCTCCACTGGCTCAGCTGGCGGCCCTGCGCCAACCGCAGGGACTGCTCACGGCCGGGGGACGTTGCGGATATTGGTCTTCGCCGTCGACAGAACCTCATCGATGTGGCCGTCGAGCGACTTCTTGATCATCGACAGGGCGAATCCCTGGGCCTGGTCGAGGCTGATCTTCGGCGGCATTGAGAGCGCCTCTGGATCGGTGCGCACGTCGCAGATCGCCGGACCATCGTGCGCGAGCAACTCGCGCAGGCCGTCATCGACCTCGTCCCGCCGTTCGACCAGGATCCCGTGCATGCCGCAGGCGCGACCGAGAGCTGCAAAGTCGGGGCTCTTCAGCTCCGTCTCGAAGTCGACCAGGCCGGCCACCTGCATCTCGAGCCGGACCATCCCGAGCACGCCGTTGTTGAACACCACCACCTTGACCGGGAGCTCCTCTTGGACGAGGGTGAGCAGGTCTCCCAACAGCATCGTCAGGCCACCGTCGCCGCACATCGAAACCACCTGCTTCTCGGGCTCGGCGAGCTGGGCGCCGATAGCCTGCGGTAGCGCGTTGGCCATCGAGCCGTGGCGGAAGGAGCCGAGGAAGCGCCGACCCCGATCACCGCCGGAGCCGTGCATGTAGCGGGCGCCCCAGACCGTCGTCATGCCTGTGTCGAGGGTGACGACCGCGTCGTCGTCGGCGAGTTGATCGAGCCTCGCCGCCACGTACTCGGGATGAATCGGGTGTTGGGAGGAGACGTGCTCGACATAGCCCTGGAGCTTCTCCACCTGGCGCTTATGGTCCTTGCGCTGCTCTTCGAGAAACGATCTGTCCTGCTTCTCGGCGACCCGCGCCAGGACCGCGCGGGCGGTCTCGCCCGCGTCCGCGATCACTCCCAGCTCGAGCGGCATCCGCCGGCCGAGCCGTTCCCCGCGGATATCGATCTGGACCGCCTTGACGTCGGATGGCAGGAACCCGCGGTAGGGAAAGTCGGTCCCGGCCAGGATCAACAGGTCACACTCGTGCATCGCCTGGTAGGCGCCGCCGAAGCCGAGCAGGCCGGTCATGCCGACCTCTTGGGGGTTGTCCGCCTGGAAGTGGTCCTTGCCCCGGAACGAGTAGCCCACTGGAGCGCCGATTCGCTCGGCCAGCTCAAGGATCGCCTCGGTCGCCGGAGCGGCGCCAATGCCGCTGAAGATCATCGGGCGCTCGCTCGCCTCGATCAGCTCGACCAGGCGATCGAGATCCTCGGCGGCCGGCATCATCGTCGGCTGGCGGGAGGCGAAGTGGCTGCGCCAGCCGCCGTCCGGAAGATCCTGCGCGGCAATATCTCCGGGGACCACGATCACGCTCACCGAGCGATTTGCGAGCGCGCTCTGGATCGCCATGTGGAGTGCCCGCGGGAACTGCTCGGCGCTGGAGATAAGCTCGCACCAGTCGCTGCACTCCCGGTAGAGGCGCTCGGGATGCGTCTCTTGGTGAAACTCGCTGCCGAGTTCCGGGATGGTGATCTGGGAGGCGATCGCGAGCACCGGAGCGGCGCTGGCGTGGGCGTCGTAGAGGCCGTTGATCAGGTGCAGGTTTCCCGGACCGCTGGAGCCGGCGCAGACGGCAAGCTTGCCGGTGAGCTGGGCCTCAGCGCCGGCGGCGAAGGCACCCGCCTCCTCGTGGCGGACGTGGACCCAGTCGAGGCGGCCGTCGCGGCGCAGCGCATCGGTGACCGGGTTGAGGCTGTCGCCGATGATCCCGTAGATCCGCTCGGCACCAACCGCCGCCAAGCGGTCGATCAGGTATTCGGAGACGGTCTCGGTTCGCGGCATCGGCTCAACCTCCAAGTCGTATCAGTGGCTCGATCGCCGTCCATCTAATCACCCTCCGGCTGACGCCATCGGCCACGTGTCGGACGTTGATAACCGCGGCGGGCGGAGGGGAGCTCCTCAGCAATCGAACAGGTCGAAGCTCACTCAGCGCTTCTCGAAGGTGATCCGATAATGGTCGAGCAGCTCGCGCTCGAAGCAGACGCGTGGCGCTAACCCCGGGAGGTGATGGCCAAGCGGAAGTCAGGATCCCGCAGCCAGTTGGGGATCAGGCGCAGCTTCATCAGCGACTTCCGGGCGCTCGGAGCGGCGGACTCTCGCGCCAGCGACGGATCGTCCCGAGGTAGTCAAGCCCGCCGCTGACGCTGGAGACATGGGCGAAGTGGGGCTCGGCGCAGTCGATCACTTGCTCGGCACCGAACGGAAGCCAGGAGCCGGGGAACTGTTTGCCCATCAGGGCGACGTACCAGCCGTCGGAATGGCGGGGAGCGTCGATGGTGATCTCCTCGGCGGGGATCATGTTCGGGCCGAAGACCATCGTCTGTACGAACAGCCGCCCGCCGCCGGGCAGCAGCTCGGCGATCCGCTCGAAGATGCCGCGGTATCGCTCCTCCTGAACCCCGGCCTCGTACTGCTCGGGCGAGCAGAAGTGCTCGACGGCACCCAGGCTGGCGACCGCGTCGAAGCTGCTGGTCCTCGCTGGTAATTGTGGTCGCATCTCTGAGATGGACGTCGAGGCCCTGCCGGCGGCAGGGCCTCGACCTGCGCGCTCGACAGGGTCCTCCCGTATACACCAGCCGGAATCCGTCACCTGGCGCGGCGCAGCCCGGCTGCCACCGCAAGCCCCGCCAGCGCGGCCGCACCGATCAGCGCTCCGCTTCCGATCTGCGCCGGCTCGACATCGAGGTAGCCGGCTTCCGGGTTGGCTGCGCCGCTGGGGCCGCTCGGACCCTCGTCGATCGCCATCGCGATCACCTGCGCGAGGTGGAGCGGGCGGCGCTCGGAGAGCTGGGCTACCTGCGTCTTGCAGGAGAAACCATCGGAGACGAGCAGCGTCTCGGCCGGCGCGTCGCGGAAGGCCGGCAGCAGCACCTGCTCGGCGATCTGGACGGAGATGTCGTGGTGGTCCGCCTCGAAGCCGAACGAGCCCGCGAGCCCGCAGCAGCCCGAGTCCAGAACCTCGTAGTCGAGTCCGAGCCGGTCGAGAATCTCCTCATCGGCGCTCTGGCCGACGGTCGCCTCTTGGTGGCAGTGGATATGGACCAGCGCCTTGCGGTCGAGTCGGGGTAGCTCCCACTCGCTCGCGTGCTCGCTGAGAAAGCCCTCGAGCCCGCATGCCTGATGCGCCAGCCGCTTCGCGTCCTCGTCTCGCGGGAAGAGCTTCGGCAGCTCGTCACGAAAGCCCGCCAGGCAACTCGGCTCGGCGACGACGATCGGGACGCCCAAGTGGATGTGCTTCCGCAAGCCCGAGAGGTTTCGTCGCCAGAACTTCTCGGCGGTGTCCAACATCCCGTAGTCGTAGAGCGGCCTGCCGCAGCAGAGGAAACCCTGGGGCACCTCGACCCGGTAGCCCGCCGCCTCCAAGACCCGCACGCACGCCTTCAGCACCTCGGGATGGAGGTAATCGTTGAAGGTGTCGGCGAACAGCGCCACCGGATCGGCGTGGGGGTTGACCGCGGCACGGTCGGCGAACCAGGAGCGGAAGGTCTGCCCTGCAAACGGCGGCATCCCCCGCTCGGTGGTCAGCCCGCCGGCACGCTTGATCAGATCGCCGATCACCGGCGCCCCGGTGAGCGCGTTGGCCAGCCCCGGTGCCAGGCTCGCCGCCCGGGCATGAAACATGATCAACCCCATCGAGTACGCCGCCAGCGGCCGCAGCCGGCCCTTGTAGTGCTTGGAGAGGAACTCCGCCTTGTAGGTGGCCATGTCGACCGAGACGGGGCAGTCGGTGGCGCAGCCCTTGCAGGAGAGGCAGAGATCGAGCGCGTCGGCCACCTCCTCGGAGCGGAAGCCGTCGGTGATCGTCTCCCCCTCGAGCATCTCGTAGAGGATCCGTGCTCGGCCACGGGTCGAGTGCTTCTCCTCGTGGGTCGCCTTGTAGGAGGGGCACATCGTCCCACCGGAGTGCTTGCGACAGAGCCCGGCGCCGACGCAGCGCATCGTCGCCCGCGCAAAGCTGCCGTTGTCGTCGGAGTAGGCGAAGTGGACATCGGGCTCGGGCGGGTTGTAGTCGGCGCCGAGCTTCATATTGGAGACGATCGGATAGGGATCGACCACCTTGTGGGGATTCATCCGCCCCTCGGGGTCCCAGATCGACTTCAGCTCGCGGAATGCCTGCAGCAACTCGGGGCCGTACATCTTCTCCAGCAGCTCAGCCCGCGCCTGGCCGTCGCCGTGCTCGCCCGAGAGCGAGCCGCCATGGGAGACGACCAGATCGGCAGCATCGTCAAGGAAGCCGCGCCAGTCCTTGAGTCCAGCGGCCGAACGCAGGTCGAAGCTGATCCGGCAATGGATACAGCCGTCGCCGAAGTGGCCGTAGAGGGCCGCCTTGTAGTCGTAGCGATCGAGCAGATCCTGGAACTCGCGCAGGTACTCGCCGACCTTCGCCGGCGGGATCGCGGCGTCCTCCCATCCAGGCCAATGATCGCCCTCGAGCGGCAGGTGGGCGGTCGCCCCGAGACCAGCCTCGCGCACCGCCCAGACCTTCTGCAGCGCCTCGCGATCGTCGTAGACATGACTGCCGACGACCGAATCGGCGGAGAGCGCGTCGAGGGTCTTGCGAGCCTTCTCGTCGGCCTCGTCGTTGTCCTCGCCGCCGAACTCGACCAGGAGCCAGGCGTCGCCGTCGGGGAGTAGTTGCCGACCGGATCGCTGCAACTCCAAAAGCTGCATGTTGTGCTCGACCAGCTTCGCGTCGATCGCCTCGAGGCCAACCGGGCCGTGCTCCAACACGTCGCTGACGTGGTCGCCGGCGGTTGGCGCGTCGGCGTAACCCAAGACCAGGAGCGAGCGAGCCGGGGGACTGTGCATCAGTCGCACCTTTGCCCGCAGGACGCTCGCCAGGGTACCCTCGCTCCCGACCAGCAGGCGAGCGACGTTGAAGCCCTTCTCGGGCAGCAGCTCGTCGAGGTTGTAGCCGGAGACCCTCCGGGGAATGTCGGGGTAGCGCTCGCGAATCAGCTCGGCATAGCGATCGCGGAGGTCGCGCATACCCGCGTAGATCTCCCCGCGGCGGCCACCTGCCGAGACGATCCGCTCGAGCTCCTCATCGGAGGTCTCTCCCACGGTCAGGCGCTCGCCGTCGTAGGTGAGCACCTCCATCTCATAGACGTTGTCGGCGGTGCGGCCTCCCATCACCGAGTGGATCCCGCAGGAGTTATTGCCGATCATGCCGCCGAAGGTCGCGTACTCGTGGGTGGAGGTGTCGGGAGCGAAGGTGAGGTTCCAGCGGTCCTCGGTCATGTTCGAGAGCTGATCGCGGATCACCCCCGGGTCGACCCAGGCCCAACCCTCGCCGGTGTCGATCTCGCCGATCTCGGTCATGTGGCGGGAGACGTCGCAGATCACCGCAACGTTGCAGGTCTCCCCCGAGAGGCTGGTGCCGCAGCCTCGCATCACCACCGGGGCGTTGTGGTGCCTGCAAGCCGAGATCGCCGAGGCGAGGTCGTCGGCGTCGAGCGGGCAGACGACCCCGAGCGGGGGCTGGCGATAGTTGGAGCTGTCGTGGGTGTAGGCGGCGATGTTGCCGCCGTCGAACCAGACGTCGCCGCGAACGCGGCGCTCGAGCTCAGCCCGGAGCGAATCGCGGTCGATCTCCTCGACCCCCTCGGGAGACAGCGTTCGGTGGCCTGCTTGCAGGCCTCCGCCCTTCCAGATGGTCTCGGTGGGATTCATCCGTCTTCCTTTCGCCCGGCGAACACCAGGTGCTGATCGAGGTCCGATTTCTTCAACTCGATTCCGTGGCCCGGGCGCGAGCGATCCGGATGGAGTTGCCCGTCCCGCGGCTCGATCAAGCCGTCGAAGAGGATCCGCTCGCAGCGGATGTGGTCGACGAACCACTCGATGTGGCGCAGCTCGCGGGTGGCACAGGCGACGTGGAGGCTGGCGGCGGGGGCGCAGTGGGTCGACAGCGGCAGACCGCGGCCGCGGCAGAGGGCGTCGATGCGGAGGAAGTCGGTGATCCCGCCGCAGCGGGTGACGTCCGCCTGGAGCACGTCGACCGCGCGGGCGTCGATCATCCGGGCGAAGTAGGTGGGGCTGAAGCCGTACTCGCCGGCGGTGACCTCGATCGGCGCAGGCACCCGCTCGCGGATCGCACGGAGGCCGTCGAGATCGTCGCTTGGGACCGGCTCCTCGAGCCAGCTCACCCCCTGCTCCGCACACCGCTCGGCCTGAGCGAGCGCCTGCTTGCGGGAGTAAGCGCCGTTGGCGTCGACGTAGAGCTCGGCCTCGGGGCCGATCGCCTCGCGGGCGGCAGCGACCCGCTCGCGATCGGCTACCGGGTCACGGCCGACCTTCATCTTCACCCTTGGGATCCCCTGCCCGACCCAGCCGCCGAGCTCGGATGTGAGCTGCTCGGTCGAATACGAGGTCAGCCCGCCCGAACCGTAGACCGGAATCGACTCCTTCATCGACCCGAGCAGCTCGACCAGGGGCAGCCCCACCAACTTCGCCTTCAGATCCCAGACCGCCAGATCGATCGCCGAGACCGAGAGCGCGACGATCCCGGGGCGGCCGGAGTTGCGGGTAGCCGCGAACAGGGCGGCCTGAATCCGCTGCGGCGCGATCGCGTCGCCGCCGTAGACGACCTCCGCAAGCGTTCCCTCGATCAATCGCGCGCAGACCGCATCGCCGGCGGTGTAGCCGATCCCGATCTCGCCGCCCGCAGCCTCCACCTCGCAGACGACGTAGGTGGTCGAGGC
>JBPCOO010000200.1:0-3499 GCA_051000155.1 Solirubrobacterales bacterium
TGCCCGCGCTTGAAGTAGTCGGAGTCCTCGGTGTAGTCGAGGGTGCCGCCGTTGGGGACCAGCGAGTAGGCGAGGTCGGTCCAGGGGATCTCGGGAATGGCCGCGGCGAGGCTGAGCGGCGTCCCCTTAACGGGACTCTTCCATGCGACCAAGCTGCCGTCCGGCATCATCTGGCGATCGTTGAGCGCCGCCAGCGCCATCGAGAGGCCGCCGCCGTAGGAGCCGCCGGAGGAGCCGAGGCGATCAGGGTCGACCACGCCCTCGTCCACCAACGCCGCATAAAAGTCCTGCGCGTCCCGGACCTCGTAGCGGGTGTCCATCAGGCGGTTGTAGCCGGTGGTCTGGCAGATCGGTTCGAGGAAGCGCGTCGGCCGATCCTTGCCGCAGGAGTAGTCCCATCCCCGGTCGGACATGCTGAAGACGGCGTAGCCCTGGTCGAGGAAGCGGCGCATTCCGTTGAGGGTCGACTCCTGCCCGCCCCAGCCGTGGAAGATTCCGATGAGGGGAAAGTTACCGTCGGGCCCACTGGTGGGCTCCGGCGGGAGGGCGAGGTTGACGTCGATCGGGACCTCGTCGAAGCTGTCGACGGTGGTGTCGGGCCCACCGCAAAAGCGAACACCGTCGGATTCCTCCGTGCAGCTGATCGCCCCGCCACCGGTTGCCTCGCCGTCGAAGACCTCGGTGATCGCCGCCTCCGCGCCGGGCGCGAACGCCAGCGTGCCAAGCGCGACCAGCGCAACTACGAAACCCCGGAATCCTCTCCCTCTACCCATTGAGCGAGTGTAGAGCGACGGAGCGCCCCAGCGCAACCGACAGGTCCCTAAGGTTCATGGCCGACTCTGCCGATGGGGGGACAGATGGAATCAGCGGCGTCCACCCCTGCCTCGATTGCGTCCACCCCCGCCTCGACCCGCGAGCGGGTCGAGCGCGAGGCACTGCTGCGGGTCGCCGCCCGAGTCGCCGGCTCCAACGACCTCGAGCAGGTGCTGCGGCTCAGTGCCACCGACGCGCTCGACGCGCTCGGGGCCTCCTCGCTGGCGATCTCGCGGTTCGAGACCGATCCCAACGGCGAGCCGATCTGCCGGACCCTGATAAACGTCGGCGAGCTGAGTCCGGCCGAGGAGGCCTATCCCACCAACGAGACCTACGCGGTCGCGCGCTATCCATCCCTCAAGCGGATGCTGGACTCGGGCGAGCCCTACTTCGACTCCCTCGACGATCCCAACTGCGAGTCCGAGACCGCCCGCACGCTGCGTGAGCTGGGCAAGGCGTCCGATCTCGGCGTCCCGATCGAGATCGAAGGCAAGATCTGGGGGGAGCTATGGGCCGCGGCCGAACACAGCATGAGTCCGTTTGAGGCCCGTGACGTGAGCTTTTTGGAGGCGATTGCCGGCCAGCTCGCCGTCGCAATCGGGCGCGCCGAGCTCTTCTCCAACGTCTCCCGGATGGCCTACGAGGACTCGCTCACCGGCCTCGCCAACCGTCGCGCCTTCAACGAGCGCCTCTCGCGAGCCTGCGAGCGCTTCCTCAGCGAGGGAGTAGGGGTGGTGGTGGTGCTCTGCGACGTCGACGCGCTCAAGCAGGTCAACGACGCCGGCGGACACGTCGCCGGAGACGAGGTGCTGGTGGCGGTCGCCGAGGCCCTGGTCAGCGCTGCCGCCCAGCTCCCCGGGGCGCTGGTGGCGCGGTTGGCGGGAGACGAGTTCTGTGTGCTCGCCGAGAAGTGCAGCAGCGAGGAGATGGAGCGGGTGGCCGCCTCCGCCCAGGAGCTGATCGCCCAAGCGGGCACCCCAACCTCGATCTCCTGCGGGATCGCTGCCACCGACCATGAGACCGACTCCCCCGCCGGGCTGCTCCGGGCCGCCGATACCGCCCAATACGTATCCAAGCGCCGCGGCGGGAACCGCATCCACACCCATGGCAGCCACACCGAGGAGCACGAGAGGGTGGTCGAGCTACCCGCCACCGAGGACGGCGGTGAGAGCCCCCGCGGATGGGCAGCGATCGAAGGCATCAACGCCCGCCTGGAGGACGAGTTGGCGGATGCCCCCACCCTCGACCGGCTCGAGCTGGTGGCATCGACCTTCACCGAGCTGGCGGACCTCGCCCGCTGGAGCATCTCGATCGTCGCCCCTGGGACCGGTTTCATCCGCGACCTCTCGGTTGGCGAGAACCGCCAATACCGCGGCAGCAGGGTTCGCGCCGTCGGCAGCTTCGCCGCGCTCCAGTCCTACGAGCTGAGCGGCTATCCCCAGACCGCCGAGGCGATGGATCGCTCCGGAACCTTCACGGTCAACGTCGACGATCCCGACGCGGACCGCGCCGAGGCGGAGTTGCTGGTCACCCAGGGCCACCGGGCACTGCTCGCCGCCAGCGCGACCAACCACGAGGGCTCCTACCTATTGGAGCTGGTCAGCGACCGCTCCGAGCCGTTCGAGGACGGGCTCGAAGCTGCGGTCGGGCTGGCGATGCGCGCCGCGGTCGTTTTCAGCCCGCAGGCGCTCGAGGTGAGCCGAAACGGCGGCACCCACGCGCGCACCCTCGGCCTCTCGCTGGCCCTCGCCGACCGCCTCGGAAAGGCGACCAGCGCCGAAGCCGCCTGCGAGGCGGTGGTCGAGGAGGTCTGCGAGGCCTTCCAGTGTGACTTCGTCCATCTGATCGGCGTCGTGGAAGAACGACTGGAGCTACGGGCGGAGCGGGCCGTCGACCCGGCCCCCGAGAACTGGAGCCAGCGGGCCGAGGCGGGGCTGATCGGCCGGGCGCTGCGGAAGGGCTCGCCGGTGATCGCCGGAGACGTCCACCGCGAGCCCCAGTACCGCGGCCACAACGAGCGCAGGCAGGTGCTCTCGGAACTGGTGGTCCCGGTCTGGACCGAGGGGGAGCTATGGGGCGCCCTGAACCTCGAGCACGGCGAGCGCGACTACTTCGGGCCCGAGGACGCAAAGCTTTTGGAAGCGATCGCCTCCCAGCTCGGCGGCAGGCTCGCGGCGCTGAAGCTCTACGAGAGCCTCGACCGCGCCTACATGCAGACCGCCGAGGCGCTCTCGGCGGCGCTCGAGGCGACCGACAGCTACACCGCAGCCCACTCGAGGGCGATCGTCGAGCGCTCGGTGGCCGTCGGCGAGCGACTCGGGCTGGAGCCGGCGGAGCTACGCGTTCTCCGCTACGGCGCGGCGCTGCATGACATCGGCAAGATCGCGATCCCGCACGAGATCCTCAACAAGCCGGGGCCGCTGACCGAGGACGAGCGGGCGGTGATCGAGCGCCACACGCTGATCGGCGAGCGCATCCTCGAGCCGATCGAGTTCCTCGACGACATCCGTCCGGTGGTTCGCTCCGCCCACGAGCGCTGGGATGGCAAGGGCTATCCCGACGGCCTCGCCGGCGAAAGGATCCCGCTGGGGGCGCGGATCCTGTTCGCCTGCGACGCCTACGACGCGATGACCACCGACCGCGTCTACCGCGAGGCGCTGAGGCCCGAGCAGGCGCGGAGGGAACT